>NZ_JACVZN010000004.1:0-117919 GCF_017151895.1 Staphylococcus sp. EG-SA-15
ACTATTATCAATTGGGAATTTGGAACATTATTTATTAGCAGATATCAAATCAAGGTTTGATTTATATAAAAAGAAAATACCTGACTTAGATAATCTGTTCGTTCAAATAGACGGTGTTGAATTTAAAGTACTATAACCCGAGCAATGCACCTCTTAAACAACATTATACACGAAAGGAGCATAAACAAATGAACACACTATACAAAACAACCTTCCTCATCACAATGGCAGTTGCGACTTGGAAGGTTTGGAAGATTGAGAAAAACACAAGATTTAAACTTAGAAATTTTGATTATCCAAAAATTAATAATGCTCAGAGCAAATCATTGTTGGATATTGCTAGTCACGATTTAAAAGATATTTAACTGTATTCAAAATTTTCATATCTTGTTGAGCTTTTAAGCTTTCGTATAAAGCTATTGAATAAATAATTTCGTAAGATACGTTTTCAGGAGCATCTTCTTTCAACTTATTTATTCTATCTCTAAAAAAGTCACTGTCACCACCGAATTCTTTTTCGGCTTGATTACTAAGTTCACCAAAGAAATTTTGAAAATCATTAAATTCCATACTTATCACCTCCTTTCACTAGGAGATAACTAAATTATACACGAAAGGAATGGTAGAAGTGCCACCACACATTCAACAAATGTTATACGAAATCCAGTTAAAAGCTGGTATACCTCAAAAATTAATGGAAATGCAAGGTTTGATAAACGATGAAACAACCAAAGAGGAGAAAAAAGAAAATGAGTAACATTTATAAAAGCTACCTAGTAGCAGTACTATGCTTCACAGTCTTAGCAATTGTGCTTATGCCATTGCTGTACTTCACTACAGCATGGTCAATCGCGGGATTCGCAAGTATAGCGACATTCATATTTTATAAGGAATACTTTTATGGAGAATAAAAAAACTGCTACTTGCGCCAACAAGTAACAGTGACAAACGATTAACAAAATTAATTCGTGTTCAATATAAAACGAAAAAAGGAGGAAGTCAAGATGTATTACGAAATAGGCGAAATCATACGCAAAAATATTCATGTTAACGGATTCGATTTTAAGCTATTCATTTTAAAAGGTCATATGGGCATATCAATACAAGTTAAAGATATGAACAACGTACCAATTAAACATGTTTATGTCGTAGATGAGAATGACTTAGATATGGCATCAGAATTATTCAACCAAGCAATAGATGAATGGATTGAAGAGAACACAGACGAACAGGACAGACTAATTAACTTAGTCATGAGATGGTAGGAGGTCGCTATGAATCAGACTGTAACTTATATCATCCGTCATAGGGATATGCCAATTTATATAACTAACAAACCAACTGATAACAATTCAGATGTTAGTTACTCCACAAATAGAAATAGAGCTAGGGAGTTTAACGGTATGGAAGAAGCGAGTATCAATATGGATTATCACAAAGCAATCAAGAAAACAGTGACAGAAACTATTGAGTACGAGGAGGTAGAACATGACTGAAAAAACTAATCAAGATGTCGATATCTTAACGCAACTAGGTGTAAAAGACATCAGCAAACAAAATGCAAACAAGTTTTATAAATTTGCGATATACGGCAAGTTCGGGACTGGTAAAACTACGTTTTTAACAAAAGATAACAACGCCTTAGTACTAGATATAAATGAGGACGGAACAACGGTAACAGAAGATGGGGCAGTTGTGCAGATTAAGAATTACAAGCATTTTAGTGCAGTGATTAAGATGTTACCTAAAATTATTGAACAACTCAGAGAAAACGGAAAACAAATTGATGTTGTAGTGATTGAAACAATCCAAAAGCTACGTGATATCACTATGGACGACATCATGGACGGAAAATTAAAGAAACCAACATTTAATGATTGGGGCGAGTGTGCTACACGCATTGTAAGTATTTATCGTTATATTTCTAAATTACAAGAACATTATCAATTCCATCTTGCTATAAGTGGACACGAGGGAATTAACAAAGACAAAGATGATGAGGGTAGCACTATCAATCCAACAATCACGATAGAGGCACAAGATCAAATAAAAAAAGCGGTCATCAGTCAATCTGATGTGTTAGCAAGAATGACAATAGAAGAACATGAGCAAGACGGCGAAAAAGCTTATCAATATGTTCTTAACGCTGAACCATCAAACTTATTCGAGACAAAGATAAGACACTCAAGCAACATTAAAATTAACAACAAACGTTTCATTAATCCAAGTATTAACGACGTAGTACAAGCAATCAGAAATGGAAACTAATAAAAAAACTAAAAAGGACGGTATTTAATTATGAAAATCACAGGACAAGCGCAATTTACTAAAGAAACAAATCAAGAAAAGTTTTATAACGGCTCAGCAGGGTTTCAAGCTGGAGAATTCACAGTGAAAGTTAAAAATATTGAATTCAATGATAGAGAAAATAGATATTTCACAATCGTATTTGAAAATGATGAAGGCAAACAATATAAACATAATCAATTTGTACCGCCGTATAAATATGATTTCCAAGAAAAACAATTGATTGAATTAGTTACTCGATTAGGTATTAAGTTAAATCTTCCTAGCTTAGATTTTGATACCAATGATCTTATTGGTAAGTTTTGTCACTTGGTATTGAAATGGAAATTCAATGAAGATGAAGGTAAGTATTTTACGGATTTTTCATTTATTAAACCTTACAAAAAGGGCGATGATGTTGTTAACAAACCTATTCCGAAGACAGATAAGCAAAAAGCTGAAGAAAATAACGGGGCACAACAACAAACATCAATGTCTCAACAAAGCAATCCATTTGAAAGCAGTGGCCAATTTGGATATGACGACCAAGATTTAGCGTTTTAAGGTGTGGTTTAAATGCAATACATTACAAGATACCAGAAAGACAATGACGGCACTTATTCCGTCGTTGCTACTGGTGTTGAACTTGAACAAAGTCACATTGACTTACTAGAAAACGGATATCCACTAAAAGCAGAAGTAGAGGTTCCGGATAATAAAAAACTATCTATAGAACAACGCAAAAAAATATTCGCAATGTGTAGAGATATAGAACTTCACTGGGGAGAACCGGTGGAATCAATTAGAAAATTATTACAAACAGAATTGGAAATTATGAAAGGTTATGAAGAAATCAGTCTGCGCGACTGTTCTATGAAAGTTGCAAGGGAGTTAATAGAACTGATTATAGCGTTTATGTTTCATCATCAAATACCTATGAGCATAGAAACAAGCAAGTTGTTAAGTGAAGATAAAGCACTATTGTATTGGGCTACAATCAACCGCAACTGTGTAATATGCGGAAAGCCTCACGCAGACCTGGCACATTATGAAGCAGTCGGCAGAGGCATGAACAGAAACAAGATGAATCACTATGACAAACATGTATTAGCGTTATGTCGCGAACATCACAACCAGCAACATGCGATGGGCGTTAAGTCGTTTGATGATAAATATCACTTGCATGACTCGTGGCTAAAAGTTGATGGAAGATTAAACAAAATGTTGAAAGGAGAGAAAAATGAATGAATAGACTAAGAGTAATAAAAATAGCACTCCTAATCGTCATCTTGGCGGAAGAGATTAGGAATGTTAGAAATTATAAAAAAGCTGTAGGAAAACCATTTTCTAGATATTAAAAACAACATTTGGCAAATGCTTTGCCAAAAGAGGTAATTTCAATGTACCCCTTGTCATACTCAATACAGGCAGGTTTTACAATTGTATAAACTTCATTGATAGATAAATTATAGTAACGAGATATATTTTCTATACCAAAATGATTAATCATATTAAAAACATCACGAACTTTTTTGTAAGTTTCTTTTTCATATTTTTGAATATAATTATTGATTATTTTGGGATCATCAAAACTTTCATAAAGATTTTCATTAGTATAAGAATTTAGACCTATGTCAATTTTTAATAAACCAATTCTTTCTAAATTATTTAATGAAATTTCTGTTGAATTTAAATCGATTGGTGAATTAGAAATAATACTATCTGACAAAAAGTCGCCTGCCTTACTATTGTCTCGTATATATTTGTATCTTACAGCCGGAATAACTTTTTGATTGCATAGAAATTTAAACAATATTGCATCTTTAGGTGACATTTGTTTAATAAGCTCAACAAAAGAGTGATGTACGTCATTTGTTTTGCGATTGTCCATTGCAGATGCAATTAAATTAGAGAAAAGATCTCTTATTACTCTTTCGCTAATATAAAATTTAGAACTTTCAATAGCGGGTCCAATTATTGAAAGTTCAGGTTCTTGTAGATTATTATCAGGTATCTTTTTTACCTTAGATTCAATATTAGCTTTAAAGTCAGTCAAGTCTAATTCTCGTTTATATTGTATTTTAGCAACCCAGTTATGATATCCACCAAAAATTAAATCCCAAGTAGAATTTAATGTTTTGATAGGTCCATCTGCAGTACCTTGAATAATTTTATCAATACCTTTACCTAAAATAGGATCCATAATTATTCACCCCCAATCTAACGCAGTAGCGATAACAAAATTATACCAGAAAGGAGAATCAACATGACTGACCAACCAAGTTACTACTCAATAATTACAGCAAATGTCAGATACGATAACCGACTTACTGACAGCGAAAAGTTACTTTTTGCAGAAATAACATCTTTAAGTAACAAATACGGATACTGCACAGCAAGTAATGGTTACTTTGCAACTTTATATAACGTTGTTAAGGAAACTATATCTCGTAGAATTTCGAACCTTACCAACTTTGGTTATCTAAAAATCGAAATTATCAAAGAAGGTAATGAAGTTAAACAAAGGAAGATGTACCCCTTGACGCAAACGTCAATACCTATTGACGCAAAAATCAATACCCCTATTGATAATTCTGTCAATACCCCTATTGACGCAAATGTCAAAGAGAATATTACAAGTATTAATAATACAAGTAATAACAATATAAATAGAATAGATATATTGTCGGGCAACCCGACACGCATCCCATATAAAGAGATTATTGATTATCTAAACGAAAAGACTGGCAAGAAGTTTAGTCATAAATCTAAAGCTAATCAAAAACTGATACAAGCTAGATTTAATGAAGATAATTCAAAAGAAGATTTCTTTACAGTAATTGATAACATGACTGCTCAATGGAAAGGTAATCCGAAAATGGATGAGTATTTGCGTCCTAAAACGTTATTTAGTGGAAACTTTGATAATTATAAAAACCAAACAGCGAAAATTAATAACGAATCTAATCAATATGTAGATGCATTCCAGCGTGCATCGCAATCAAGTATAGAAAATTTACCGTTTTAAAGGAGTGAGAAAGTGGAGTCATTCCAGAACTTAGCAAAGAAACCAACTTTAAAAAAACAAATCATTGAACAAGCGTTTGATTTGAAATGTGAGAACTGCGGACGTAAGTATGACTATTACAAATTTGATGACGGTTCAGAATTCAAACATGGTTGTGACTGCGAAATGATAAAGTACGCCAAACAATCAACCGAAAACTATCACAAGAGAAACAGACGGAGAAAAGCAGAACGCATATTCAAACAATCGATAATGAACGAAGATCTAACGAAAGCAACGTTTGATAATTACAATCCAACTAACAACCAACTAGAGTATGCAAAAAACTTATGCGAACGTTATGCAAACAATTTCACGTTAGACAATAAACAATCGCTACTAATTCAAGGCTCATTCGGTACAGGTAAATCACACCTATCAATGAGCATTGTTAAATCAGTTAAAGCTAAAGGTTACACAGTGCTATATATGAACGTACCTCAATTGATATCAACGATAAAAAATACTTATAACAACCAAACTGCTATGACCGAACAGGAATTGGCTCAAATTATAAGTGATGTCGATTTAATGGTATTCGATGACTACGGTATCAACATGAATGAATTCGCTACTAGTAAGATGTTTGAGCTTATCGAAAGTAGAATAGGCAAACACAATATCTTTACTACCAACTTAGACGAAAAAGAAATGACAAAAAACAAAGACTTGCAACGTATATTCAGCAGAATCATGAGCAATACAACACTAATCAAGATGGACGGTCAAGATTACAGGACTAGAGGTTTAAAACTATGATTACCAAAGAATTTTTAAAAACTAAACTTGAGTGTTCAGATATGTACGCTCAGAAACTCATAGACGAGGCACAGGGCGATGAAAATAAGTTATATGACCTATTTATCCAAAAACTTGCAGAACGTCATACACGTCCCGCTATCGTCGAATATTAAGGAGTGTTAAAAATGCCGAAAGAAAAATATTACTTATACCGAGAAGATGGCACGGAAGATATCAAAGTCATCAAGTATAAAGACAACGAAAATGAAGTTTATTCGCTCACAGGAGCCCATTTCAGCGACGAAAAGAAAATTATGACTGATAGTGACCTAAAACGATTTAAAGGCGCTCACGGGCTTTTTTATGAGCATCAGTTAGGTTTGCAGGCAACGATATTTGATATTTAGAGGTGGACGATGAGTAAATACAACGCTAAGAAAGTTGAGTATAAGGGGATTGTATTTGATAGCAAAGTAGAGTGCGAATATTACCAATATTTAGAAAGTAATATGAATGGCACTAACTATGATCGTATCGAAATACAACCGAAATTTGAATTACAACCTAAATTCGGGAAACAAAGACCGATTACGTATATAGCCGATTTCTCTTTGTGGAAGGAAGGGAAACTGGTTGAAGTTATAGACGTTAAAGGTAAGGCGACTGAAGTTGCCAACATCAAAGCGAAGATATTCAGATATCAGTATAGAGATGTGAATTTAACGTGGATATGTAAAGCGCCTAAATACACAGGTCAAGAATGGATGGTATATGAGGACTTAGTGAAAGTCAGACGTAAAAGAAAAAGAGAAATGAAGTGATTTAATGCAACAACAAGCATATATAAATGCAACGATTGATATAAGAATACCTACAGAAGTTGAATATCATCATTTCGATGATGTGGATGATGAAAAAGATATGCTAGCAAAGCGCTTAGATGACAATCCGGATGAATTACTAAAGTATGACAACATAACAATAAGACATGCATATATAGAGGTGGAATAAATGAGTATCGTAAAGATTAACGGTAAACCATATAAATTTACCGAACATGAAAATGAATTGATAAAAAAGAACGGTTTAACTCCAGGAATGGTTGCGAAAAGAGTACGAGGTGGCTGGGCGTTGTTAGAAGCCTTAAACGCACCTTATGGCATGCGCCTAGCTGAGTATAAAGAAATCGTGTTATCCAAAATTATGGAACGAGAGAGCAAAGAACGCGCAATGGCTAGGCAACGACGCAAAGAGGCCGAGCTAAGAAGAAAGAAGCCACATTTGTTTAATTTGCCTCAAAAAAATTCACGTGATCCGTACTGGTTCGATGTCACTTATAACCAAATGTTCAAGAAGTGGAGTGAAGCATAATGAGCATAATCAGTAACAGAAAAGTAGATATGAACAAAACGCAAGACAATGTTAAGCAACCAGCACATTACACATACGGCGACATTGAAATTATAGATTTTATCGAACAAGTAACAGCGCAGTACCCACCACAATTAGCATTCGCAATAGGTAATGCAATCAAATATCTATCTAGAGCACCATTAAAGAATGGTCATGAGGATATGGCAAAAGCGAAGTTTTATGTCGATAGAGCATTTGATTTGTGGGAGGGGTAACGATGGCAACGCAAAAACAAGTTGATTACGTAATGTCATTACAGGAGCAATTGGAATTGGAAGACTGCGAAAAATATACAGACGAACAAGTTAAAGCAATGAGTCATAAAGAAGTTAGCAATGTGATTGAAAACTATAAGACAAGCATAAGGAACGAAGAGCTATATGATGAATGCATGTCGTTTGGTCTACCTAATTGTTAAAAGGAGTGATGACTATGACAGATAACGCACGCAAAGAATACTTAAATCAATTTTTCGGATCTAAGAGATATCTGTATCAGGATAACGAACGAGTGGCACATATCCATGTAGTAAATGGCGCTTATTACTTTCACGGGCATATTGTTCCAGGTTGGCAAGGCATTAAAAAGACATTTGATACAACCGAAGAGCTCGAAACATATATAAAGCAACATGGTTTGGAATACGAGGAACAGAAGCAACTAACTTTATTTTAGAGGAGATGGAAATGATGAATAATCGTGAACAAATTGAACAGTCAGTTATCAGTGCTAGTGCGTATAACGGTAATGACACAGAGGGATTGCTAAAAGAGATTGAGGACGTGTATAAGAAAGCGCAAGCGTTTGATGAAATACTTGAGGGTTTACCTAATGCTATGCAAGATGCACTCAAAGAAGATATTGGTCTTGATGAAGCAGTAGGGATTATGACGGGGCAAGTGGTCTATAAATATGAGGAGGAGCAGGAAAGTGACTAACACATTACAAGTAAAACTATTATCAGAAAATGCTAGAATGCCAGAACGAAATCATAAGACGGATGCAGGTTATGACATATTCTCAGCTGAAACTGTCGTACTTGAGCCACAAGAAAAGGCAGTGATCAAAACAGATGTAGCTGTAAGCATACCAGAGGGCTATGTCGGACTATTAACTAGCCGTAGTGGTGTAAGTAGTAAAACGCATTTAGTGATTGAAACAGGCAAGATAGACGCGGGATATCATGGTAATTTGGGGATTAATATCAAGAATGATGCACAAGTATATTTAACAACTAACGAACAGTGTTTTGATATACAAGGAGAAATGGAAAATTCTTTTGTAAATAATGCTAAGAAAAAACCTTTTACTATAAATGATTATTACGAAATATATAAAGGCGACAAACTAGCTCAATTGGTTATCGTGCCTATATGGACACCTGAACTAAAGCAAGTGGAGGAATTCGAGAGTGTTTCAGAACGTGGAGCAAAAGGCTTCGGAAGTAGCGGAGTGTAAAGACATCTTAGATCGAGTCAAGGAGGTTTTGGGGAAGTGACGCAATACTTAGTCACAACATTCAAAGATTCAACAGGACGCAAGCATACACACATAACTCGAGCTAAAAGCAATCAAAGGTTTACAGTTGTTGAGGCAGAGAGTAAAGAAGAAGCGAAAGAGAAATATGAGTCACAAAATACACCTATTGTTTACTACACTAATAATTCTAAAGTGACCTTATTCGAAAGACCTAGTGAAGAAGTATTAGGTTCTTTGTTCGAAAAGAAATAAAATCATTAAAGAGGGGAGATAATAATGTTTAATACACCTAAAATGAAATTACCAGAAAAGCACACCGAGGTATTTAAGACGTATAAAAATGGAACGCCAGAAGAAAAAGCTGAGATTGAAGGCTGTTTTATTAAAACTGTTAAAGATGAAGATAGTGAATTTTACAGCCCTATGTTAGCCAGTCTAAATGAACAACAGTTAAAGAGTATGTTGAGACAGGTACTTTTTTTGATTGATACAGGAGATGACAATGATGATTAAACAAATATTAAGACTAATATTCTTACTAGCAATGTATGAGCTAGGTAAGTATGTAACGGAGCAAGTATATATTATGATGACGGCTAATGATGATGTAGAGGCGCCGAGTGACTTCGCAAAGTTGAGCGATCAGTCTGATTTGATGAGGGCGGAGGTGACAGAGTAGATGATGTGGTTAGTCATAGCAATTATATTACTAGTCATCTTATTGTTTGGTGTGATGTTGCAAGCTGAACAGTTAAAAGGCGATGTGAAAGTTAAAGAGCGGGAGATAGAGATATTAAGAAGTAGATTGAGACACTTTGAAGATTAAACATATTTGTACGGAGGGTATTCATGACTAAAAAGAAATACGGATTAAAATTATCAACAGTTCGAAAGTTAGAAGATGAGTTGTGTGATTATCCTAATTATCATAAGCAACTCGAAGATTTAAGAAGTGAAATAATGACACCATGGATTCCAACAGATACAAATATAGGCGGGGAATTTGTACCGTCTAATACATCGAAAACAGAAATGGCAGTAACTAATTATCTTTGTAGTATACGAAGAGGTAAAATCCTCGAGTTTAAGAGTGCAATTGAACGTATAATCAACACATCAAGTAGGAAAGAACGCGAGTTCATTCAAGAGTATTATTTTAATAAAAAGGAGTTAGTGAAAGTTTGTGATGACATACACATTTCTGATAGAACTGCTCATAGAATCAAAAGGAAAATCATATCTAGATTGGCGGAAGAGTTAGGGGAAGAGTGAAATTGGCAGTAAAGTGGCAGTTTTTGATACCTAAAATGAGATATTATGATAGTGTAGGATATTGATTATCTTACTGCGTTTCCCTTATCGCAATTAGGAATAAAGGATCTATGTGGGTTGGCTGATTATAGCCAATCCTTTTTTAATTTTAAAAAGCGTATAGCGCGAGAGTTGGTGGTAAATGAAATGAACGAAAAACAAAAGAGATTCGCAGATGAATATATAATGAATGGATGTAATGGTAAAAAAGCAGCAATTTCAGCAGGTTATAGTAAGAAAACAGCAGAGTCTTTAGCAAGTCGATTGTTAAGAAATGTTAATGTTTCGGAATATATTAAAGAACGATTAGAACAGATACAAGAAGAGCGTTTAATGAGTATTACAGAAGCTTTAGCGTTATCTGCTTCTATTGCTAGAGGAGAACCTCAAGAGGCTTACAGTAAGAAATATGACCATTTAAACGATGAAGTGGAAAAAGAGGTTACTTACACAATCACACCAACTTTTGAAGAGCGTCAGAGATCTATTGATCACATACTAAAAGTACATGGTGCGTATATCGATAAAAAAGAAATTACTCAGAAGAATATTGAGATTAATATTGGTGAGTACGATGACGAAAGTTAAATTAAACTTTAACAAACCATCTAATGTTTTCAACAGAAACATATTCGAAATACTA
Source organism: Staphylococcus sp. EG-SA-15 (assembly GCF_017151895.1). Lineage (NCBI taxonomy): Bacteria > Bacillati > Bacillota > Bacilli > Caryophanales > Staphylococcaceae > Staphylococcus > Staphylococcus sp. EG-SA-15. Next base: position 10,941 of record NZ_JACVZN010000004.1, read on the forward strand.
ACCAATTACGATAACTTCACTGAAGTACATTACGGTGGAGGTTCGAGCGGTAAGTCTCACGGCGTTATACAAAAAGTTGTACTTAAAGCATTGCAAGACTGGAAATATCCTAGGCGTATACTATGGCTTAGAAAAGTCCAATCAACAATTAAAGATAGTTTATTCGAAGATGTCAAAGATTGTTTGATAAACTTCGGTATTTGGGACATGTGCCTTTGGAATAAGACTGATAACAAAGTTGAATTGCCAAACGGCGCAGTTTTTTTGTTTAAAGGATTAGATAACCCAGAGAAAATAAAGTCGATAAAAGGCATATCAGACATAGTCATGGAAGAAGCGTCTGAATTCACACTAAATGATTACACGCAATTAACGTTGCGTTTGAGGGAGCGTAAACACGTGAATAAGCAAATATTTTTGATGTTTAACCCAGTATCTAAACTGAATTGGGTTTATAAGTATTTCTTTGAACATGGTGAACCAATGGAAAATGTCATGATTAGACAATCTAGTTATCGAGATAATAAGTTTCTTGATGAAATGACACGACAAAACTTAGAGTTGTTAGCAAATCGTAATCCAGCATATTACAAAATTTATGCGTTAGGTGAATTTGCTACACTAGACAAATTGGTTTTCCCTAAGTATGAAAAACGTTTAATAAATAAAGATGAGTTAAGACATTTACCTTCTTATTTTGGATTGGACTTTGGATACGTTAATGATCCTAGTGCTTTTATACATTCTAAAATAGATGTAAAGAAAAAGAAGTTATACATCATTGAAGAGTATGTTAAACAAGGTATGCTGAATGATGAAATAGCTAATGTCATAAAGCAACTTGGTTATGCTAAAGAAGAAATTACAGCAGATAGTGCAGAACAAAAAAGTATAGCTGAATTAAGGAATCTAGGGCTGAAAAGGATTTTACCAACCAAAAAAGGGAAGGGCTCGGTTGTACAAGGGTTACAATTCTTAATGCAATTTGAAATCATTGTTGATGAACGTTGTTTCAAGACTATTGAAGAGTTTGACAACTACACATGGCAAAAGGACAAAGATACAGGTGAATATACCAATGAACCAGTAGATACATACAATCATTGTATCGATTCGTTGCGTTATTCAGTGGAACGATTCTACAGACCGGTTAGAAAACGCACAAATGTCAGTTCAAAAGTTGACACAATAAAATCTCTAGGATTATAGGAGGGAACAAATGTTAAAAGTAAACGAATTTGAAACAGATACAGATCTACGGGGAAACATAAATTACTTATTTAATGATGAAGCCAATGTTGTTTACACATATGACGGGACGGAATCCGATTTATTAAAAAACGTTAATGAAGTAAGTAAATACATTGAACATCACATGGATTACCAACGACCTAGATTGAAAGTGTTAAGTGATTATTACGAAGGTAAAACTAAGAACTTAGTTGAGTTAACACGACGCAAAGAAGAGTACATGGCAGATAACCGTGTAGCGCATGATTACGCATCTTATATTAGCGATTTTATCAACGGCTATTTCTTGGGTAATCCAATTCAATATCAAGATGATGACAAAGATGTATTAGAAGCTATTGAGGCGTTCAATGATTTAAATGATGTTGAGTCACACAATAGATCTTTAGGATTAGATTTGTCAATTTATGGCAAAGCTTATGAGTTAATGATTAGAAACCAAGATGATGAAACGCGTTTATACAAGAGTGATGCAATGAGTACTTTTGTCATATACGACAATACAATTGAACGTAATAGTATCGCAGGCGTTAGATATTTAAGAACTAAACCAATAGACAAGACTGACGAAGATGAAGTGTTTACAGTTGATTTATTTACTTCTCACGGTGTTTATAGATATCTTACCAGTAGAACAAATGGATTGAAGCTCACACCACGTGAAAACGGTTTTGAATCACACTCTTTCGAACGTATGCCTATTACAGAATTTAGCAACAACGAAAGAAGAAAAGGAGATTATGAGAAAGTAATCACTTTGATTGATTTGTATGATAATGCAGAATCAGATACTGCTAACTATATGAGTGATTTAAACGACGCTATGTTATTGATTAAAGGTAACTTATCATTAGATCCAGATGAAGTAAAAAAACAAAAAGAAGCTAACGTGTTATTTTTAGAGCCAACCGTTTATGAGAATAGGGATACAGGTATCGAAACAGAAGGTTCAGTTGACGGCGGTTATATTTATAAGCAATACGATGTACAAGGTACCGAAGCTTATAAAGACCGTTTGAACAGTGATATACACATGTTTACCAACACGCCTAACATGAAAGATGATAACTTTAGTGGCACTCAATCGGGCGAGGCAATGAAATATAAATTGTTCGGATTAGAACAACGTACTAAAACTAAAGAAGGATTGTTTACTAAAGGGTTAAGACGTCGTGCTAAGTTGTTAGAGACAATACTTAAAAATACACGGTCGATTGACGCTAACAAAGATTTCAATACTGTTAGATACGTATACAACAGAAACTTACCTAAATCATTAATCGAAGAATTAAAAGCTTATATTGATTCTGGCGGGAAGATTAGTCAAACAACTTTAATGTCTCTATTCTCGTTCTTCCAAGACCCTGAATTGGAAGTCAAGAAAATAGAAGAAGATGAGAAAGAATCTATTAAAAAAGCTCAAAAAGGTATTTATAAAGACCCTAGAGATATCAATGATGACGAACAAGATGATGATACAAAAGATACTGTTGATAAAAAGGAATGATTGTAATTGCCTAACAAAAACACTCAAGAATATTGGGAAGAACGCGGACGCAAAGCAATCGAGAATGAGTTGAAGCGTGATAAAACTAAAGCTGAAGAAATAGAACGTATATTGAATATGATGATTAAGCGCATTGAAAAAGAAATCAATGCGTTTATTGTTAAGTACGGAGATTTTGCAGGCGTTACATTACAAGAAGCACAAAAGATTATTGATGAGTTCGATGTAAAAGCGTTTCAAGAAGAAGCAAAAAGATTGGTCGAAAACAAGGACTTTAGCGATAGAGCAAATGAAGAATTAAAGAAGTATAACACTAAGATGTATGTATCTAGAGAACAGATGTTAAAGATTCAAATAGAATTCTTAATTGCTTATGCAACAGCTCAAACAGAATTATCGATGAGGGAATATTTCGAATCAACAGCTTATCGTGTGTTCAGTGATCAAGCGGGTATTTTAGGTGAAGGTGTACAAGTAGCTAAAGAAGTTATAGATACAATCGTTGATACACAATTTCATGGTGTCGTTTGGTCAGAGCGATTATGGACTAATACTGAAGCGATGAAACAAGAAGTAGAAGAAATAATTGCTAATGTGGTTATTAGAGGTCGACATCCTAATGAATATGTTAAAGATATGCGCAAGCACCTAAACAAATTCGAAGGCACAGCAAGACAAAAGACTGCAGCAATTAAATCATTGCTTTATACGGAATCGGCACGTGTTCACGCACAATCAAGTATTGACAGCATGAAAGAAATTTCACCGGAAGGATATTATATGTATATTGCAAAAATCGATAATAGAACAACTAAAGTATGCAAAGGGCTTAATGGAGAAATATTCAAAGTTAAAGACGCTAAAATTGGTGTTAATTTCTACCCTATGCATATCAATTGTCGTTCAGATTGCGCTTTACTACCTAAATCTATGTGGCCGCAAAAACCAAGCAAGAAACGAAAAACAAAATACTTCGGAGGGAAAGTGAAAAGCGGTGATTGATTTAAAAGTAAAGATTTTTAAAGGTAAGTTAGCTTTGTATGATAGTAAATTGAGTGTTTGGAGGATACTAATATGAGTAATACTGACAAATACCTTAGAGACATAGCAAGAGAGTTGAAAGGTATACGTAAAGAGTTACAAAAGCGGAATGAGATGATTGAAGATAACAATCAAAAATTAGAAGAAAGTTTGGGAAAACTTTTTACTGAATTAACAGGTAGTAATATGGAAATTAAACTTCAGTAGCTAGCACTTAATTGTGTTGGCTATTTTTTATGTCCAAACCATGCTTATGACAATAAAAGGTGCAAGTGTAATAGCCCGAACCATGTATGGCTTAAAACTAATCAAGAGTAAATAAATGAGGTGTAAAAACTATGGATATCCAAGAGAAGTTAAAACTCAAATTACAGTTTTTTGCTGAAGAATCAGATGGAGATAATGGAAAATCAAAAGATAACAACGATGATGAAGGCAAAGACAAACAAGACAAAAAGACTAATTCAGAAGAAGAAATCGAAAAAAGACTACAAGAAGAATATAACAAGCGTCTTAAAGAAGAATTAAGTCGTCGTATGAAGCAGAAAGAAAAAGAGAAACAAGAAGCTGTTGATGAAGCTAAACGATTAGCAAAAATGAACAAAGATCAAATCGCTGAATATGAACGCGAACAAATGGAAAAAGAGCTGGAGCAATTACGCTCAGAAAAACAATTAAATGAAATGCGTTCAGAAGCAAGGAAAATGTTAAGCGAAGCGGAAGTTGATTCATCAGATGAGGTTGTTAATTTAGTTGTAACAGATACTGCTGAACAAACTAAATTGAATGTTGAAGCTTTTTCTAATGCAGTAAAAAAAGCGGTTAATGAAGCGGTTAAGATTAACGCTAGACAATCGCCATTGACTGGTGGAGATTCATTTAATCACTCGACTAAAAATAAACCGCAAAACTTAGCTGAAATAGCTAGACAAAAAAGAATTATTAAAAATTAACGGAGGCATTTAAATGGAACAAACACAAAAATTAAAATTAAATTTGCAACATTTTGCGAGTAACAATGTTAAACCGCAAGTATTTAACCCTGATAATGTAATGATGCACGAAAAGAAAGATGGCACGTTGATGAATGAATTCACAACGCCTATCTTACAAGAGGTTATGGAAAACTCTAAAATTATGCAATTAGGTAAGTACGAACCAATGGAAGGTACTGAGAAGAAGTTTACTTTTTGGGCTGATAAACCAGGTGCTTACTGGGTAGGTGAAGGTCAAAAAATCGAAACATCTAAAGCTACATGGGTTAATGCTACTATGAGAGCGTTTAAATTAGGGGTTATCTTACCTGTAACAAAAGAATTTTTGAATTACACTTATTCACAATTCTTTGAAGAAATGAAGCCTATGATTGCTGAAGCATTCTATAAAAAGTTTGATGAAGCGGGTATTTTGAATCAAGGTAACAATCCATTCGGTAAATCAATTGCACAATCAATTGAAAAAACTAATAAGGTTATTAAAGGTGACTTCACACAAGATAACATTATTGATTTAGAGGCATTACTTGAAGATGACGAATTAGAAGCAAATGCGTTTATCTCAAAAACACAAAACAGAAGCTTGTTACGTAAAATTGTAGATCCTGAAACGAAAGAACGTATTTATGACCGTAACAGTGATTCATTAGACGGTTTACCTGTGGTTAATCTTAAATCAAGTAACTTAAAACGTGGTGAATTAATCACTGGTGATTTCGATAAGTTGATTTACGGTATCCCTCAATTAATTGAATACAAAATCGATGAAACTGCACAATTATCTACAGTCAAAAATGAAGATGGAACACCTGTAAACTTGTTTGAACAAGACATGGTGGCATTACGTGCAACTATGCATGTAGCATTGCATATCGCTGATGATAAAGCGTTTGCTAAGTTAGTTCCTGCTGATGCAAAACCATCTTCAAATCCAGGAGAAGTTTAATAAATAATTAGGAGTGGTAACATGCCCGAAATCATTGGAATTGTTAAAGTAGATTTTACAGATTTAGAAGATAACAGACATGTCTATATGAAAGGGCATGTCTACCCTCGCAAAGGTTATGATCCTACAGATGAACGTATCAAAGCTTTAGCTAGTGTTGAAAATAAACGCAACGAACAAATGATTTACATTGTAAATGACAAATTAACCAAAAAAGAACTTGTCGAAATAGCAAGTGTTGCTGGCTTACAAGTTGATGAAAAACAAACAAAAGCTGAAATTATCAACGCTTTTGAGTCGCTAGAGTAGGTGGTTATATGACTACGCTAGCTGATGTAAAAAAACGTATTGGTCTTAAAGATGAAAAGCAAGATGAACAATTAGAGGAAATTATAAAAAGTTGTGAAAGCCAGTTGTTATCAATGTTACCTATTGAAGTTGAACAAATACCGGAAAGGTTTAGTTACATGATTAAAGAAGTTGCAGTTAAACGCTACAACAGGATTGGTGCTGAAGGTATGACATCAGAAGCGGTTGACGGACGTAGCAATGCGTATGAATTGAACGATTTCAAGGAGTATGAAGCTATTATTGATAATTACTTTAATGCTAGAACGAGAACTAAAAAAGGAAGGGCTGTGTTCTTTTGAGATACGAAGATAGAGCTATTTTTCAATTAGAACAAGTAGCAACTTACAATCCTAAAACTAGCAAAAAAGAAAACACGCTAATCACTTATGATGCGATACCATGCAATATTAATCCTATTTCTAGAGCAAGAAAGCAACTTGAATTTGGCGATGTAAAAAACGATGTAAGTGTCCTGAGGATAAAAGAATCAATATCTTACCCTGTTAGCCACGTGTTGGTTAATGGCATTCGCTACAAGATAGTTGATACAAGGATATACAGACACGAAACGTCATATTATATCGAAGAGGTCAACTAATGAATATAGATGGGTTAGATGCGTTGTTAAACCAATTTCACGATATGAAAACCAACATTGATGATGATGTTGATGATATTTTACAGGAAAACGCCAAAGAATATGTAGTACGAGCTAAATTGAAAGCTAGAGAAGTAATGAATAAGGGTTATTGGACTGGTAATTTATCACGCAATATCAGATATAAAAAAACTGGCGATTTGCAATACACTATCACATCGCATGCAGCTTATAGTGGTTTCTTAGAGTTTGGTACTCGATACATGGAGGCAGAACCTTTTATGTGGCCAGTATATGAGGTAATAAGAAAATCGACTGTAGAAGAGTTGAAAGCGTTGTTTGAATAGGAGATAAAAGCATGACACCAAACTTACAACTTTATAATAATGCGTTTGAAACGCTACAAGGATATGGATTCCCTGTTATTTCTCGTAAAGAGATGCAACAAGAGGTTCCGTATCCTTTTTTTGTAATAAAAATGCCGGAGTCAAACAGAAGTAAATACACGTTTGATAGTTATTCTGGTGACACGAATTTAGTTATTGATATTTGGAGTGTAAGTGATGATTTAGGACATCATGACGGACTTGTTAAAAGATGTATTGATGATTTAACACCTAGCGTTAAAACAAACGATTATGACTTTGAAGAAGATGATACTAACATCACACAGTTAGTTGATGATACTACCAATCAAGAATTGCTACACACATCAGTAACGATATCTTACAAAACATTTTAAAAAACGGAGGAATATTGAATGGCAAATATGAAAAATAGTAATGATCGTATTATTTTATTTAGAAAAGCTGGCGAAAAAGTAGATGCTACTAAAATGCTTTTTTTAACTGAATACGGCTTATCACATGAAGCTGATACAGATACAGAGGATACAATGGACGGTTCTTATAACACTGGTGGTTCTGTTGAGTCAACAATGTCTGGTACTGCTAAAATGTTTTATGGTGACGATTTTGCAGATGAAATTGAAGATGCAGTTGTAGATCGCGTATTGTATGAAGCTTGGGAAGTTGAAAGTAGAATACCAGGCAAAAATGGGGATTCCGCTAAATTTAAAGCGAAATATTTCCAAGGTTTCCACAATAAATTTGAATTAAAAGCAGAAGCTAACGGTATTGATGAATATGAATATGAATATGGAGTGAATGGTCGTTTCCAACGTGGATTTGCAACACTACCTGAGGCTGTAACAAAGAAACTTAAGGCGACTGGATACAGATTCCACGACACTACAAAAGCAGATGCATTAACTGGCGAAGATTTAACAGCAATTCCACAACCTAAAGTAGATTCACCACCGGTTGCACCAAGAGAGGTATAAAAATAGGGCGTTAAGCCCTTTTTATTTTGTTTAAATTAATTATGAATGGAGATTTTAAGTTATGAATGTAGAAATTAACGGAAAGTCATTAGAATTAAGTTTTGGTTTTAAATTTTTAAGAGAAATCGATAACCGATTAGGTTTAAAAGTTGAACAAGCTTCTATCGGTCAAGGTGTATCAATGTTGCCTGTAGGTTTAGAAAGTGGAAATCCGGTTGTGATTGGCGAAGTTTTAATCGCAGCTACATCTCACTTAAAAAAACAAGCAATTACTATTAACAACATTGATGAAGCATTAGATGAAATCGCAGAAAATATCGGACTAGAAGAATTCGGTTCGGATATTTTAACGGAGTTGGGAAAGCGACCTATGACCCGAAACCTAGTCGAAGTAGTGGAAACGGAAGAAAAACCAGCGGAAGCCTAATAACTTACGACAGAATCGTTATAACTTGTATGTCAACACTTGGTATTACAGATTTGAACGTTATTGAGCAAATGACATTAACAGAATATAACTATCGAATGTATGCGAAAGAGTATGAAATGCTAACCCAAGAATTCGAACGTTACAAACTTGCGTTTGCTATTCGTGATGCTGCAGCTACTAAAAATGTTGGGACAGAAAATAAACCTAAAGAGGAATATGTTTTTAACAATGCAAACGACGTATTGCCTTATGAAGAAAATATCCAACGGCTTAACGAAGGTAAAGATATAAGATTTAGTAGCGAACGTGATGAATACGAACCACAAAATAATGAATTCTTTAAAGTTATAGCAGAATTTAATAAGCAATAGAAAGAGAGGTGTTAATGTGACGGAATATAAAATTAAAGCGACTATTGAAGCTAGTGTAGCCAAATTCAAAAGGCAAATTGATAGTGCGGTTAAGGCAGTGCAAAAATACAAGCGTACAGCTGATAAGACTAAAGATGTTGAATTAAGTGCTAATGATAAAAAATTACAAAAAACTATCAAGGTTGCTAAGAAGACTTTAGATTCGTTCGGTAATGAAAAAGCAAAAGCTAAATTAGATGCTAAAATAGAAGATCTGAAACAAAAAGTATTAGAAGCAAGTTTTGAATTAAATCAATTAGATTCAAAAGAAGTTACACCAGAAGTTAAGTTAGAAAAACAAAAGTTAATTAAAGATATCATTGAAACAGAAGCTAAGTTATCCGAACTGGAAAAGAAACGTGTCAATATTGACGTCAATGCTGATAACAGTAAATTTAATCGAGTGTTAAAAGTATCTAAAGCTAGTCTTGAAGCGTTAAATAGGTCTAAAGCCAAAGCTATTTTAGATGTAGACAACAGTGTTGCTAATTCTAAAATCAAACGCACTAAAGAAGAGCTTAAAAGTATTCCGAACAAAACTAGATCTCGACTAGATGTAGATACAGGGCTTTCTATACCAACTATTTATGCGTTTAAAAAATCATTAGACGCATTGCCAAACAAAAAAACAACAAAGGTAGATGTCGATACTAATGGTTTAAAGAAAGCTTATGCCTACATAATAAAAGCAAACGACAATTTCCAAAGACAGATGGGGAATTTAGCTAATATGTTTCGTGTGTTCGGCACTGTAGGTTCTAATATGGTTGGTGGATTACTTACATCATCTTTTAGTATCTTAATACCTGTAATAGCGAGCGTAGTACCTGTAGTATTTGCGCTATTAAACGCTATCAAAGTGTTAACTGGCGGTGTACTTGCTTTAGGTGGTGCGGTAGCAATAGCCGGCGCTGGCTTTGTAGCATTTGGCGCAATGGCTATCAGCGCTATAAAGATGCTTAATGATGGCACTTTACAAGCTAGCTCAGCAACAAACGAATACAAAAAAGCGTTAGATGGCGTAAAGTCAGCATGGACTGATATTATAAAGCAAAATCAATCCGCTATCTTCACAACTCTTGCAAATGGTTTAAATACTGTTAAAACTGCAATGCAGAGCTTACAACCATTTTTTAGTGGTATTTCAAGAGGAATGGAAGAGGCGTCTCAAAGTGTACTTAAATGGGCTCAAAATAGCGGTGTAGCATCAAGGTTCTTCAACATGATGAATACAACTGGTGTTTCGGTATTTAACAAGCTATTAAGTGCTGCAGGCGGTTTCGGTGACGGTTTAGTCAATGTATTCACACAATTAGCACCACTGTTTCAATGGTCGGCTGATTGGTTGGATAGATTAGGTCAATCTTTCTCTAACTGGGCTAATAGTGCAGCTGGAGAAAATTCGATTACTCGTTTTATTGAATACACAAAAACAAATTTACCTATCATTGGTAATATTTTTAAAAATGTTTTCGCTGGAATTAACAATTTGATGAATGCATTTAGTGGATCGTCAACTGGTATATTCCAGTCTCTCGAACAGATGACAGCTAAATTTAGGGAATGGTCTGAACAAGTAGGACAATCTCAAGGGTTCAAAGACTTTGTCAGTTATATACAAACAAATGGACCACTAATAATGCAATTAATTGGGAACATTGCAAGAGGATTAGTTGCATTCGCAACAGCGATGGCTCCTATAGCTAGTGCAGTATTACGCGTTGCAGTAGCAATAACTGGTTGGATAGCTAACTTGTTTGAGGCGCATCCGGCTACAGCACAATTAGTTGGCGTCATTATAACTTTAGTTGGTGCATTTAGATTTTTAATACCGATTATTCTTGCTGTATCTAACTTTATGGGTGGCGGATTAATAGGTAGAATCATTGCGTTAGTAAGTAAGTTCGGTTTATTAAGAGCGGGATTAACAATTTTAAAAGGTGCGTTCATGTTATTAAAAGGACCATTAAAAATTATATCAGTTATATTCCAATTGTTATTCGGTAAGATTGGATTAATTAGAAATGCTATCACAGGACTAGTAACTGTGTTTGGTATTTTAGGTGGTCCAATAACAATAGTAATTGGTGTAATCGCTGCTTTAATAGCTATATTCGTTTTATTGTGGAATAAAAATGAAGGATTCAGAAACTTTATTATAAATGCTTGGAATGCGATAAAAACATTTATGGTTACAGTTTGGAATGTGTTGAAAACTGTAGCTTCGGTTGTATGGAATGCTATTTTAAAAGCTATCACTACAGCAGTATCAAATGTATACAATTTTATAATGATTATTTGGAATCAAATAGTTGCTTATTTGCAAGGGTTATGGAATGGAATTATCGCTATTGCAACAACGGTATGGAACCTTTTAGTTACAATCATCACAACTGTTTTCACGACGATAATGACAATAGTTATGACGATATGGACAGCTATTTGGACATTCTTAAGTACAATCTGGAACACGATAATTACAATCGCTACTACGATTTGGAATTTGTTAGTCACTGTAATAACTACAGTATTTACCACAATTATGACTATCGCAATGACAATTTGGAACGCTATTTGGACGTTCTTACAAACGTTGTGGAACACTATAGTTACTGTGGCAACTAAGGTTTGGAACTCTATCACTACAGCTATATCTACTGCGTTACAAGCGGCATGGAGTTTTATTTCTAATATATGGAATACGATTTGGAGTTTCTTATCTAGTATATTAACGACAATTTGGAATAAAGTTGTAAGCATATTCACACAAGTTGTATCAACTATATCAGACAAAATGTCTCAAGCTTGGAACTTCATTGTCACTAAAGGTATGCAATGGGTATCTACTATAACAAGTACGCTAATTAACTTTGTTAATAGAGTTATTCAAGGATTCGTTAATGTTGTAAACAAAGTTAGTCAAGGTATGACAAATGCAGTAAATAAAGTTAAAAGCTTTGTGGATGACTTTGTATCAGCAGGTGCTGATATGATCCGTGGTTTGATGAGAGGTATTGGTAATATGGCTAGAGACTTAGCTGAAAAAGCAGCTAGTGTAGCAAAAGGTGCTTTAAATGCAGCCAAAAGAGCGCTAGGTATTCACTCACCTTCACGTGAATTCATGGATGTTGGTATGTATTCAATGCTAGGTTTCGTTAAAGGTATAGATAATCATTCAAGTAAAGTTATCCGTAATGTTTCTAATGTTGCAGATAAAGTAGTTGATGCATTTCAACCTACATTAAACGCACCTGACATTTCTAGTATTACAGGAAACTTAAGTAATTTAGGTGGAAATATAAATGCGCAAGTACAACACACACATTCTATTGAAACATCACCGAACATGAAAACTGTTAAAGTTGAATTCGATGTCAATAACGATGCGCTTACTAGTATTGTTAACGGCAGAAATGCTAAACGCAATTCTGAGTATTACTTATAAAGGAGGTTACAAATGGACATAGAATTAACAAAAAAAGATGGTACTGTAATCAAATTAAGTGAATACGGGTTTATCGTTAACGATATAGTAATTGATAGCATGCAAATCAACACAAAGTATCAAGACAAAGAAAATATGAACGGTCGTATATTAATGGGGAGCAATTATATCAGTAGAGATATAGTTGTTCCTTGTTTTTGTAAAGTTAAAAATCGTTCAGACATTGCTTATATGCGAGATATGTTGTATTCGTTAACGACAGACATAGAACCTATGTATTTGCGAGAAATCAGAAGAAAAGAAGAGTTGAATTACAGGTTTACTCAACCAACTTCTGATGATTACGTGAAATTAGATAAAAACAACTTCCCGGATTACGAATATTCAAGACACGATCAACAAATTTATGTAAATGGTAAACAGTATAAAGTTATTTTTAACGGAGTTATAACCCCTAAACAAAAAGGTAATAAAGTTTCTTTTGAACTAAAATTCGAAACTACAGAATTACCATACGGTGAAAGTATTGGAACAAGCCTAGAGTTAGAAGAAAACAAAAAGGTTGGATTGTGGTCGTTTGATTTTAATATTGATTGGCATGCAGGCGGAGACAAAAGAAAGTATACATTTGAAAATTTGAGCAAAGGTACAGTTTACTATCATGGTAGTGCTCCTAACGACCAATTCAACATGTATAAAAAGATAACAATTATTTTAGGCGAAGATACAGAATCGTTTGTATGGAATTTAACGCATGCTGAAATAATGAAAATTGAGGGGATTAAACTAAAAGCTGGAGACAAAATTGTTTATGATAGCTTTCGAGTTTATAAAAACGGTGTCGAAATAAGCACTGAAACGAACATAGCCCAACCAAAATTTAAATACGGAGCTAATAAATTTGAGTTTAATCAAACAGTTCAAAAAGTTCAGTTTGATTTGAAATTTTATTATAAGTAGGTGTCAGAATGACAATAATTGTAAGACCACCTAAAGGTAATGGCGCACCTGTACCAGTAGAAACAACTTTAGTGAAAAAAGTTAATGCTGACGGTGTATTAACTTTTGATATTCTCGAAAACAAATACACTTATGAAGTTATTAACGCTATAGGGAAAAGATGGATTGTTAGTCATGTCGAAGGTGAAAACGACAAGAAAGAATATGTAATAACTGTCATTGATAGGAAATCAGAAGGCGACAGACAACTGGTTGAATGTACTGCTAGAGAGATTCCCATAGACAAGTTAATGATTGATAGAATTTATGTTAATGTAACAGGATCTTTTACAGTAGAAAGATATTTTAACATTGTGTTTCAAGGTACTGGAATGCTTTTTGAAGTCGAGGGCAAAGTTAAATCTTCAAAGTTTGAAAACGGCGGTGAAGGCGACACAAGGTTAGAAATGTTAAAAAAAGGTTTGGAACATTTTGGATTAGAATATAAGATCACATATGACAAAAAGAAAGACAGATATAAGTTTGTATTGACGCCTTTTGCAAATCAAAAAGCGTCTTATTTTATTTCTGACGAAGTCAACGCCAACGCTATAAAACTCGAGGAAGATGCAAGTGATTTCGCCACCTTCATTAGAGGATATGGTAATTATTCAGGAGAAGAAACATTCGAACACGCTGGGCTCGTAATGGAAGCTAGAAGTGCATTAGCTGAAATATACGGCGACATCCACGCAGAACCATTTAAAGATGGTAAAGTGACTGACCAAGAAACTATGGATAAAGAATTACAATCGAGATTGAAAAAGTCGTTAAAACAATCTTTGTCTTTGGACTTTTTGGTGTTAAGAGAATCATATCCAGAAGCAGACCCACAACCCGGAGACATAGTACAAATAAAATCTACCAAACTAGGTTTGAATGATTTAGTCCGTATAGTACAAGTTAAAACGATTAGGGGTATAAACAATGTAATTGTTAAGCAAGATGTAACGCTTGGTGAGTTTAATCGAGAACAACGATATATGAAAAAAGTTAATACTGCAGCTAACTATGTTTCTGGATTAAATGATGTTAACCTTTCTAATCCTAGTAAAGCGGCAGAAAACTTGAAGTCTAAAGTAGCGTCAATAGCTAAATCAACACTCGATTTGATGAGTAGAACTGATCTAATTGAAGACAAACAACAGAAAGTGAGTTCTAAGACTGTAACTACATCAGATGGCACTATCGTTCACGATTTTATAGATAAATCAAACATTAAAGATGTAAAAACGATTGGAACGATTGGCGATTCTGTAGCTAGAGGATCACATGCGAAAACTAATTTCACAGAAATGTTAGGCAAGAAGTTAAAAGCTAAAACGACCAACCTTGCAAGAGGTGGCGCAACAATGGCAACAGTTCCAATAGGTAAAGAAGCGGTAGAAAACAGCATTTATAGACAAGCAGAGCAAATAAGAGGAGACCTAATCATATTACAAGGTACAGATGATGATTGGTTACATGGTTATTGGGCAGGCGTACCGATAGGCACTGATAAAACCGACACTAAAACGTTTTACGGCGCCTTTTGTTCTGCAATTGAAGTTATCAGGAAAAATAATCCAGCTTCAAAAATACTTGTAATGACAGCTACTAGGCAATGCCCTATGAGTGGTACAACGATACGTCGTAAAGATACGGATAAAAACAAACTAGGGTTAACTTTAGAGGATTATGTCAACGCTCAGATATTGGCTTGTAGTGAATTGGATGTACCAGTATATGATGCCTATCATACAGATTATTTTAAGCCATATAATCCAGCGTTCAGAAAATCAAGTATGCCAGACGGATTGCATCCGAACGAGAGGGGTCATGAAGTTATTATGTACGAACTTATTAAAAATTATTACCAGTTTTACGGATAGAAAAGGAGGAAGACATGGATAACAAATTAATTACAGACTTAAGTAGAGTCTTTGACTACAGATATGTAGATGAAAATGAGTATAACTTTAAACTTATTTCAGACATGCTGACGGATTTTAATTTCTCTCTTGAATACCATAGAAATAAAGAGGTATTTGCACATAATGGAGAGCAAATAAAGTATGAGCATTTAAATGTCACAAGTAGCGTCTCTGATTTTTTAACGTATCTAAACGGCCGTTTCAGCAATATGGTACTAGGTCATAACGGCGACGGTATCAACGAAGTAAAAGACGCGCGTGTTGATAATACTGGTTATGATCATAAGACATTGCAAGATCGTTTGTATCATGATTATTCAACACTAGATGCTTTCACTAAAAAGGTTGAGAAAGCTGTAGATGAACACTATAAAGAATATCGAGCGACAGAATACCGATTCGAACCAAAAGAGCAAGAACCGGAATTCATCACAGATTTATCGCCATATACTAACGCAGTAATGCAATCATTTTGGGTAGACCCTAGAACAAAAATTATTTACATGACACAAGCGCGTCCAGGCAATCATTACATGTTATCTAGATTGAAGCCTAACGGACAATTTATTGATAGACTGCTAGTTAAAAATGGCGGACACGGCACACACAACGCCTATAGATATATCGGCAATGAGTTGTGGATTTATTCAGCTGTATTGGACAGTAACAAAAACAACAAGTTTGTACGTTTCCAATATAGAACTGGAGAAATAACTTATGGTAATGAAATGCAAGATGTCATGCCGAATATATTTAACGACAGATATACGTCAGCGATTTATAATCCGGTAGAAAATTTAATGATTTTTAGACGTGAATATAAACCCACTGAAAGACAACTTAAGAATTCGTTGAACTTTGTTGAGGTTAGAAGTGCTGACGATATTGATAAAGGTATAGACAAAGTATTGTATCAAATGGATATACCTATGGAATACACTTCAGATACACAACCTATGCAAGGTATCACTTATGATGCAGGTATCTTATATTGGTATACAGGTGATTCGAATACAGCCAACCCTAACTACTTACAAGGTTTCGATATCAAAACGAAAGAATTGTTATTTAAACGTCGTATCGATATAGGCGGTGTGAATAACAACTTTAAAGGAGATTTCCAAGAGGCTGAGGGTCTAGATATGTATTACGATCTAGAAACAGGACGTAAAGCACTTTTAATCGGGGTAACTATTGGACCTGGTAACAACAGACATCATTCAATTTATTCTATCGGTCAAAGAGGTGTAAACCAATTCTTGAAAAACATCGCACCTCAAGTATCAATGACTGATTCAGGCGGACGTGTTAAACCGTTACCAACACAGAACCCAGCATATCTAAGTGATATTACGGAAGTTGGTCATTACTATATCTATACGCAAGACACACAAAATGCGTTAGATTTCCCGTTACCGAAAGCGTTTAGAGATGCAGGTTGGTTCTTTGATGTACTGCCTGGTCATTATAATGGTGCGTTAAGACAAGTACTAACTAGAAACAGCACAGGTAGAAATATGCTCAAATTTGAACGTGTTATCGACATCTTTAACAAGAAAAACAACGGTTCATGGAATTTCAACCCACAAAGTGCTGGTTATTGGGAACATATCCCTAAGAGCATTACAAAATTATCAGATTTAAAAATCGTTGGTTTAGATTTCTATATCACTACTGAAGAATCAAACCGATTTACTGATTTTCCTAAAGACTTTAAAGGTATTGCAGGTTGGATATTAGAAGTAAAATCGAATACACCAGGTAATACAACACAAGTATTAAGACGTAATAACTTTCCGTCTGCACATCAATTTTTAGTTAGAAACTTTGGTACTGGTGGCGTTGGTAAATGGAGTTTATTCGAAGGAAAGGTGGTTGAATAATGGTAGTAGATAATTTTTCGAAAGATGATAACTTAATCGAGTTACAAACAACATCACAATATAATCCGGTTATTGACACAAACATCAGTTTCTATGAATCAGATAGAGGAACTGGTGTTTTAAATTTTGCAGTAACTAAGAATAATAAGCCGTTATCAATCAGCAAACATAATGCGATGACTAGTATTGTGCTTAAGACGGATAACTTCGACGATGAACACGGCGCTTATATTAGTGATGAACTTACAATTGTTGATGCAATTAATGGACGAATGCAATACGTTATCCCAAACGAGTTCTTAAAATACACTGGTCGAGTACATGCGCAAGCATATTTTACTCAAAACGGTAGCAATAACGTAATTGTAGAGCGTCAATTTAGCTTCAATATCGAAAATGATTTAATTAGTAACTTCGACGGCAAAACAAAGTTGGTTTATATCAAATCAATTCAGGACTTAACAGAAAGTGTTAAAGAAGAAGTTGAGGACTTAAAGAAAAGTTTAAGTGATACAAAATCGTTGGTTACTGAAATTGATAGTCGTATTAATCAAGGTATTCAAAGATTAGAAATTAAACAAAATGAAGCGGTACAGATGATTACAACAACACAAGACAAAGCCGTTCAATATATAAATAGCGAGTTCCAGAAAATTGTTGATAAAGAGCAAGCGATTTTTGAACGTGTTAACGAAGTTGAACAACAAATCAATGGCGCTGACCTTGTTAAAGGTAATTCAACAACAAATTGGCAAAAGTCTAAACTTACTGATGATTACGGTAAAGCAATTGAATCGTATGAGCAGTCCATAGATAGCGTTTTAAGCGCAGTTAACACATCTAGGATTATTCATATCACTAGCGCGACAGATGCGCCCTCATTTAAAGATATAGGTACTGTCGATACACCTAAAGAAGATGGCGTTGACGATGGTTCAGATATTCCGGTAGCTCCTAACACTTTAGGAAAATCAGGCGTGTTAGTTGTCTATGTTGTTGATGATAGTACGGCACGTGCAACATGGTATCCAGATGATTCAAACGACGAATATACAAAATATAAAATTAGTGGCACATGGTACCCGTTTTATAAAAAGAATGACGGTGACTTAACTAAGCAATTTGTTGAAGAAACGTCTAACAACGCTTTAAATCAAGCTAAGCAGTATGTAGATGATAAATTCGGAACAACGAGCTGGCAACAACATAAGATGACAGAGGCGAATGGTCAATCAATTCAAGTTAACTTAAATAATGCGCAAGGCGATTTGGGATATTTAACTGCTGGTAATTACTATGCAACAAGAGTGCCGGATTTACCAGGTAGCGTTGAAAGTTATGAGGGTTATTTATCGGTATTCGTTAAAGATGATACAAACAAGCTATTTAACTTCACGCCTTATAACTCTAAAAAGATTTACACACGATCAATCACAAACGGAAGACTTGAGCAACAGTGGACAGTTCCTAATGAACATAAGTCAACGGTATTGTTCGACGGTGGAGCAAATGGTGTAGGTACAACAATCAATCTAACCGAACCGTACACAAACTATTCTATTTTGTTGGTAAGTGGAACTTATCCAGGTGGCGTTATTGAGGGATTCGGACTAACCGCATTACCTAACGCGATTCAATTGAGTAAAGCCAATGTAGTTGACTCAGACGGCAACGGTGGCGGTATTTATGAGTGTTTACTATCCAAAACAAGTAGCACTACTTTAAGAATAGATAACGATGTGTACTTTGATTTAGGTAAAACATCAGGTTCTGGAGCGAATGCCAACAAAGTTACTATAACTAAAATTATGGGGTGGAAATAATGAAAATCACAGTAAATGATAAAAATGAAGTTATCGGATACGTTAATACTGGCGGTTTACGCAATAGTTTAGATGTAGACGATAACAATGTGCCTATCAAATTCAAAGAAGAGTTTGAACCTAGAAAGTTTGTTTTCACTAACGGCGAAATTAAATATAACAGCAATTTTGAAAAAGAAGACGTACCGAATGCATCAAGCCAACAAAGCGAATCAGATTTGAGTGATGAAGAACTTCGCGGAATGGTTGCAAGTATGCAAATGCAGGTGACGCAAGTAAACATTTTGGCGATGGAATTAAAGCAACAAAACGCTATGTTAACACAACAGTTGACTGAACTAAAAGCTGGTAAAACAAATACAGAGGGGGACGTTTAAATGGAGAAAATTAATATGATTTATCCAACTTTCAAGGACATTAAAACTTTTTATGTGTGGGGTTGCTATAAAAATGACCAAATTAAGTGGTACGTAGACATGGGTGTAATCGACAAAGAAGAATATGCATTGATCACTGGAGAAAAATATCCAGAAACAAAAGATGAAAAGTCACAGGTGTAATGCTTGTGGCTTTTTAATTTAACGCAAAGTAGGTGGCGTAATGTTTGGCTTTACCAAACGACACGAACAAGATTGGCGTTTAACGCGATTAGAAGAAAATGATAAGACTATGTTTGAAAAATTCGACAGAATAGAAGACAGTCTGAGAACGCAAGAAAAAATTTATGACAAGTTAGATAGAAATTTCGAAGAATTAAGGCGCGATAAGATTGAAGATGAAAAAAATAAAAAGAAAAATGCTAAAAACATCAGAGATATCAAGATGTGGATTCTCGGTTTGATAGGGACTATCTTTAGTACGATTGTCATAGCTATACTAAGAACTATTTTTGGTATTTAAAGGAGGTGATTACCATGCTCAAAGGGATTTTAGGATATAGCTTCTGGGCGTGCTTCTGGTTTGGTAAATGTAAATAACAGTTAAGAGTCAGTGCTTCGGCACTGGCTTTTTATTTTGATTGAAATGAGGTGCATACATGGGATTACCTAATCCAAAAAACAGAAAACCTACAGCTAGTGAAGTAGTAGAGTGGGCGTTGTATATCGCTAAAAACAAAATAGCTATTGATGTACCTGGTTCTGGAATGGGAGCACAATGCTGGGATTTGCCTAATTATTTACTCGATAAATATTGGGGATTTAGAACATGGGGAAATGCTGATGCTATGGCTCAGAAATCTAATTATAGAGGTAGAGATTTCAAGATAATTAGAAATACAAAAGACTTTGTACCACAACCAGGCGACTGGGGTGTTTGGACTGGTGGTTGGGCAGGTCATGTGAACATTGTAGTAGGGCCATGCACAAAAGACTATTGGTATGGTGTGGATCAAAACTGGTATACAAATAATGCAACAGGAAGTCCGCCGTATAAAATCAAACACTCTTATCATGATGGACCAGGTGGAGGTGTTAAATATTTTGTTAGACCTCCATATCATCCAGACAAAACTACACCAGCACCTAAACCGGAAGATGATAGTGATGATAACGAAAAAAATAATAAAAAAGTTCCAATTTGGAAAGATGTAACAACTATAAAGTACACAATTTCTAGCCAAGAAGTTAATTATCCAGAATATATTTATCACTTTATAGTAGAGGGTAATCGACGACTCGAAAAACCTAAAGGGATAATGATTAGAAACGCTCAAACAATGAGCTCGGTAGAAAGTTTATATAACAGTAGAAAGAAATATAAGCAAGATGTAGAATATCCACACTTTTATGTTGATAGACATAATATTTGGGCTCCTAGAAGAGCCGTATTTGAAGTTCCTAATGAAGCTGATTATATAGTTATAGACGTATGTGAAGATTATAGTGCGAGTAAAAACGAATTTATTTTTAACGAGATTCACGCAATGGTTGTAGCTGTAGATATGATGATCAAATATGAGATACCTCTAAGTATTGAGAATTTAAAAGTAGACGATAGTATTTGGCGTTCAATGTTGGAACATGTTAATTGGAATATGATTGACAACGGTGTTCCCCCTAAAGATAAATACGAAGCATTAGAAAAGGCATTACTTAATATATTTAAAAACAGAGAAAAATTATTAAATTCTATAACTAAACCAACAGTAACAAAATCTAGAATAAAAGTTATGGTAGATAATAAAAACGCTGATATAGCGAATGTAAGAGACTCATCACCAACAGCTAATAATGGCTCGGCATCTAAACAACCGCAGATCATAACAGAAACGAGTCCTTATACATTCAAACAAGCACTGGATAAACAAATGGCAAGAGGTAACCCGAAAAAATCTAATGCTTGGGGTTGGGCTAACGCTACACGAGCACAAACGAGCTCGGCAATGAATGTTAAACGAATATGGGAAAGTAACACACAGTGCTACCAAATGCTTAATTTAGGCAAGTATCAAGGTGTTTCAGTTAGCGCACTTAATAAGATACTTAAAGGTAAGGGAACATTGAATAATCAAGGTAAAGCGTTCGCAGAAGCTTGTAAAAAACACAACATTAATGAAATTTATTTAATCGCGCATGCTTTCTTAGAAAGTGGATATGGAACAAGTAACTTCGCTAACGGAAAAGATGGAGTATACAACTACTTCGGCATTGGCGCTTACGACAACAATCCTAACTACGCAATGACGTTTGCAAGGAATAAAGGTTGGACATCTCCAGCAAAAGCAATCATGGGCGGTGCTAGCTTCGTAAGAAAGGATTACATCAATAAAGGGCAGAATACACTGTACAGAATCAGATGGAATCCTAAGAATCCAGCTACGCACCAATACGCTACTGCTATAGAGTGGTGCCAACATCAAGCTAGTACAATCGCTAAGCTATATAAACAAATCGGCTTAAAAGGTATCTACTTTATAAGAGATAAATATAAATAAAGAGGTGTATAAATGTACAAAATAAAAGATGTTGAAACGAGAATAAAAAATGATGGTGTTGACTTAGGTGACATTGGCTGTCGATTTTACACTGAAGATGAAAATACAGCATCTATAAGAATAGGTATCAATGACAAACAAGGTCGTATCGATCTAAAAGCACATGGCTTAACACCTAGATTACATTTGTTTATGGAAGATGGCTCTATATTCAAAAATGAGCCCCTTATTATCGACGATGTTGTAAAAGGGTTCCTTACCTACAAGATACCTAAAAAGGTTATCAAACACGCTGGTTATGTACGTTGTAAGCTGTTTTTAGAGAAAGAAGAACAAAAAATACATGTCGCGAACTTTTCTTTCAATATCATTGATAGTGGTATTGAATCTGCTGTAGCAAAAGAAATCGATGTTAAATTGGTAGATGATGCTATTACGAGAATCTTAAAAGATAACGCGACAGATTTATTGAGCAAAGACTTTAAAGAGAAAATAGATAAAGATGTCATTTCTTACATCGAAAAGAATGAAAGTAGATTTAAAGGTGCGAAAGGTGATAAAGGCGAACCGGGACAACCTGGTGCAAAAGGTGAAGCAGGTAAAAAAGGAGAACAAGGCGTACCCGGTAAAAACGGTACTGTAGTATCAATCAATCCTGACACTAAAATGTGGCAAATTGATGGTAAAGATACAAATATCAAAGCAGAACCTGAGTTATTGGACAAAATCAATATCGCAAATGTTGAAGGGTTAGAAGATAAATTGCAAGAAGTTGAAAAAAACAAAGAGGCAACTCTCAAAGACTCTAAAACGTATACAGATTCAAAAATTGCTGAACTAGTTGATAGCGCGCCTGAATCTATGAATACACTAAGAGAATTAGCAGAAGCAATACAAAACAACTCTATTTCAGAAAGTGTATTGCAACAGATTGGCTCAAAAGTTAGTACAGAAGATTTTGAGAGGTTCAAACAAACATTAAACAGTTTGTATGCAGATAAAAATCATAGTCATACAATCAAACAGATTGAAGGATTAGAAAATGCTTTATCAAGAAAATCAGACATAAATCATAATCATGACGAGAGGTATGTTTTGTCGTCTCAAGCTTTTACTAAACAACAAGCGGATAATTTATATCAACTAAAAGGCGCATCTCAACCGACGGTTAAAATTTGGACAGGAACAGAAAATGAATATAACTATATATATCAAAAAGACCCGAATACGTTATATTTAATTAAAGGGTGATGACATGGAAGCTAATTTAAAAGGTGTAAAGAAATTGGTATACAAAGGGGTTGAATACTCTAAAGTATTTGCAGGTAATACAAAAGTTTGGTCTAAACCGCCGTCTTTTGTAATTAAACCCTTACCTAAAAATAAATATCCGGATAGCATAGAAGATTCAACAGCAAAATGGACAATAAATGGAGTTGAACCTAACAAAAATTATCAGGTGACAATAGAAAATGTACGCAGCGGTATAATGAGGGTTTCGCAAACTAATTTAGGATCAAGTGATTTAGGAATATCAGGAGTCAATAGCGGAGTGGCAAGTAAAAACATCAACTTTAGTAATCCTTCAGGGATATTGTATGTCACTATAAGTGATGTTTATTCAGGATCTCCAACATTGACCATTGAATAATTTTAAACGACTAATTTTTAGTTGTTTTTTTATTTTGGATAAAAGGAGCAAACAAATGGATATTAACTGGAAATTGAGATTCAAAAACAAAGCAGTACTAACTGGTTTAGTTGGAGCATTGTTGCTATTTATCAAGCAAGTCACGGATTTATTCGGATTAGATTTATCTACTCAATTAAATCAAGCTAGCGCAATTATAGGCGCTATCCTCACGTTACTTACAGGTATTGGCGTTATTACTGACCCAACGTCAAAAGGCGTCTCAGATTCATCTATAGCACAGACATATCAAGCGCCTAGAGATAGCAATAAAGAAGAACAACAAGTTACGTGGAAATCATCACAAGACAGCAGTTTAACGCCGGAATTAAGCACGAAAGCACCAAAAGAATATGATACATCACAACCTTTCACAGACGCCTCTAACGATGTTGGCTTTGATGTGAATGAGTATCATCATGGAGGTGGCGACAATGCAAGCAAAATTAACTAAAAAAGAGTTTATAGAGTGGTTGAAAACTTCTGAGGGAAAACAATTCAATGTGGACTTATGGTATGGATTTCAATGCTTTGATTATGCCAATGCTGGTTGGAAAGTTTTGTTTGGATTACTTCTAAAAGGTTTAGGTGCAAAAGATATACCATTTGCAAACAATTTCGATGGACTAGCTACTGTATACCAAAATACACCGGACTTTTTGGCACAACCCGGCGACATGGTTGTGTTCGGTAGTAATTACGGTGCAGGATACGGACACGTAGCATGGGTAATTGAAGCAACTTTAGATTATACCATTGTATATGAGCAGAATTGGCTAGGCGGTGGCTGGACTGACGGAATCGAACAACCCGGCTGGGGTTGGGAAAAAGTTACAAGACGACAACATGCTTACGATTTCCCTATGTGGTTTATCCGTCCTAACTTCAAAAGCGAAACAGCTCCACGATCAATACAATCTCCTACGCAAGCATCTAAAAAGGAAACAGCTAAGCCACAACCTAAAGCGGTAGAACTTAAAATTATCAAAGATGTGGTTAAAGGTTATGACCTTCCTAAACGTGGTGGTAATCCTAAGGGTATAATTATTCATAACGACGCAGGAAGCAAAGGGGCAACAGCAGAAGCGTATCGAAACGGATTAGTTAACGCACCTTTATCAAGATTAGAAGCGGGTATTGCGCATAGTTATGTATCAGGTAACACAGTGTGGCAAGCTTTAGATGAATCGCAAGTAGGTTGGCATACTGCTAACCAATTAGGAAATAAACATTATTACGGTATTGAAGTGTGTCAATCAATGGGTGCAGATAATGCTACGTTCTTAAAAAATGAACAGGCAACTTTCCAAGAGTGCGCTAGATTGTTGAAAAAATGGGGATTACCAGCAAACAGAAATACAATCAGATTGCACAATGAATTTACTTCAACATCATGCCCTCATAGAAGTTCGGTTTTACACACTGGTTTTGACCCAGTAACTCGCGGTCTATTGCCAGAAGACAAGCGGTTGCAACTTAAAGACTACTTTATCAAGCAGATTAGGGCGTACATGGATGGTAAAATACCGGTTGCCACTGTCTCTAATGAGTCAAGCGCTTCAAGTAATACAGTTAAACCAGTTGCAAGTGCATGGAAACGTAATAAATATGGTACTTACTACATGGAAGAAAGTGCTAGATTCACAAACGGCAATCAACCAATCACAGTAAGAAAAGTGGGGCCATTCTTATCTTGTCCAGTGGGTTATCAGTTCCAACCTGGTGGATATTGTGATTATACAGAAGTGATGTTACAAGATGGTCATGTTTGGGTAGGATATACATGGGAGGGGCAACGTTATTACTTGCCTATTAGAACATGGAATGGTTCTGCCCCACCTAATCAGATATTAGGTGACTTATGGGGAGAAATCAGTTAGAATGACATAGTCATGTCTATTTAAGCAGGTGCGTTACATACCTGCTTTCTATTTACATTTAAAGATAAAATGTGCTATTATTTTACTAGAACTTTTTTAACATTTCTCTCAAGATTTAAATGTAGATAACAGGCAGGTACTACGGTACTTGCCTATTTTTTTATGTTATAATTACGTGCGTATATAGTAGGAGTGAACTATATAGCCCGGCAGAGGCCATATATCTGACTGTTGGTCCCACAGGAGACATCTTCCTTGTCATCACTCGATACATATATTTCAACAACATAGAAATATTGCAGTCGCTACACCACTCATTGCATGGGTGGTTATTTTTGTTCGCCATTATGTTCTGTCTGGATAAAATTAAAATTGTACTATAAAATTAATTAAAAAAATGAAAAGGGTAATGAAACAATGGGAGAAAAGTTTTTATACATAGATGATTCAGGACAATTGAGTAATAATGGAAGACATGAGTATTTTTTATATGGTTGTCTCTTTGTAGAGAGTCAAAAAGTTATCGAAGAAATCAACAATAAAATTAACGCTTTTTGTAAAACGAGACATATAAAAGGGGAACTAAAAGGTAATTACTTAAAAATAAAAGATAGAAAAAAATTATTAACCATTTTATCTGATATAGATGGCGCTCATCAATTTTTTGTAATTGTAAAAAATTCAGAACTTACGAGACTGAATTTTCATAATCCGATAAACGTTAAGCGATACAAACAATTTGCAATTAGAAGAATTATAGAAAAAATTTTAAAAAAACAATATATAAATAAGGAAGACTCAGTAAATATAAAAATTGATAATGAAGCATTTAATAGTAAAGAAGGTTTGCAAAACTTTATTGAATATCTTAACAGTTTCTGGTCTAAACCGGGTACGTTTATGTTTCAGCAGATGTATTGGGATTTTATACCTTCGATTCAGAGTCGATTCACTATAAAATATTTAGATTCTAAACACGATAGATTAATACAAGTAGCAGACTTAATCGCTAATACAAAATATAGAAGATTTAGAGGTAACGAAAAGTGTTGTTCTGAATATTTAAAAGAAGAATCGTGTTTAAAACTTCCTGACGATTCATATTTTCATAGTCCTAAAAGTCCATTCTATATTGAAAGATAGAATTAAAAGTGTTATAATAAATTCAACAGCATAGCGCCTGTTTTAGCAATGAGTAAGTCGAATGGTTTCTAAGCGTATTTGTACGTGACCCTCATTGGGCACTCACCAATTGGTGGGTGTTTTTTTTACAATAAAATTAATATTTTAATAAACTGGAATCAACTCTTAATAATTGAATTTATTCTCTATCTTATGATTATAAACTAATAGCGGTACATATCTTCGGAATGTACTCGAGATTGACTGTTACTGATAGTCACCTCTTTTTATACCCACACAACCAACAAAACCACACCACCTATTAATTTAGGAGTGTGGTTAATTTTTATTGGAAGTGTGTATCAGGTATCAGGATACCTCATCCGCCAATTAAAATTTGTTAATTTAATAATTAAATATAAAGACGATTAATTAGTTTTTACGTTTTCTAGGTAATACGAATGCAACGATGCTACTTAAAGCTAATAATGCCATTAATGGTAATGTCATATCTTTATTTGATTCTTCACCAGTTTGTGGTAATGATTTTGCTTTATTTTCTTGTGTGTTTTTATTGTTTTGGCTTTGAGTGTGTCCATCATTTGTGTTTTTAATGTTTGCTTTTTGTAATGGAGCACTATCTTTTGCTTCTCTAGAACCTGCTGAAGTTTGAACAACATCTTTTGTTGTTTTTGATGAAGCAGTTGTTGGTTTTACAACATTTTGAGTCGTAGATACTACCTTAGTTGGAGTTGTACTACTTGATTCTACTTCACCTTTAGCTGGTTTTGTAGCAGGCGTTTTGTCTTTACCTGACTCACTAGATGCGTCATTTTCTTTTTCAACACTTGGTAATTGTTTATTGTCATCTTTTTGGCTGTCTTGTTTTTGTGATTCTTTTTCAACAGGTGATGGTGTTGGTTTGCTAGGCGTAGCTGGAGTAGCTTCCTTCTTAGCTGAGTTATCTTGTTGTTCTTTTTTGTTAGATTTATCGGTATTGGCTTTTGTAAATGCTTCTTTATCAACGATTCTGACATGGTATTGTCCATCATAATCAATCGTTTTTACGTGAACTTTAACGATAGCATCATATAGAGTTTTACCTTCAACATATGGGAAAATAATTGTTCTAGTATTATTTTTAGCATCTTTGCTTATAGTTCTAACACGTTGACCTTCAACCATGAAATCTTTCCAGTAATCGTCATTAGTAGTTTCCATGACCATATATTTTTTGCCGTTAAGCATACCTGTTTTAATAGGGTGTTTAACAAAAGTATCCATCATAGATTCGTTATTCTCAACACTTTCATAAACAACATATTTTGTATCTTGTAAATCAGTCATTTTTTCATTTGTTGGTTGTACATTTTGGAATTCAGTAATAGCTGATTTCACTTGCTCATCTAAAGCTTTCTTTGTATCCTCTAATTTCTTCTTGTACTCAGCCTTTAATTTTTCAGGAAGTTTATCTTGAATTTTATTTAATTCATAAACTTGTCTTTCTAGTGTTTTCGCTTTTTTATATGGCGCTAATAATTTTTCAGCTTTATAATCTTCTTCAGTTTTGAATTTATCTGCACTGTTATAAATTGGTTGTGCGAATTCCATTAATGTGTAATCGTATTTTTCTTCTTTGTTATTGAAGTGTGTTGAACTAACAATTTTAACAGCTTTTGTTCCATTTGATACAGAGAAGCGAATGTAAGCATAATCTTTAACAGTATCGTATGATACTAATTTAATTGGCAACTTTTTGTCACCTTCATAAACTTCAAATTTTCTCCAAAATTGACCTGATTGTAATCCTAATTCAATTTCTGGTTTTGAATCAGTGAAAATAACTCTAGCAGGTTT
This sequence comes from Staphylococcus sp. EG-SA-15, assembly GCF_017151895.1. Taxonomy (NCBI): domain Bacteria; kingdom Bacillati; phylum Bacillota; class Bacilli; order Caryophanales; family Staphylococcaceae; genus Staphylococcus; species Staphylococcus sp. EG-SA-15. Next base: position 39,359 of record NZ_JACVZN010000004.1, read on the forward strand.
AACAGAACTTGCATAATGATAAAACTGTTGAGTTCCATCTTTCTTTTTCATTTCAAAATCAATTGGACGAGAGTTTGGTGCGCTATGATCTTTGTCTTTTATTGCAGGGTTTTTAATCGCTTCTCTAAGTTCCTGATTCAAAATAGGATATGTATTGTTAGTGGCTTTTGCTGCTGGTTTAACTTCTTTTGTTTCCTTAGGGGCTTTAACTTCTTTAACTTCTTTAACTTCTTTAGCTTCTTTTGTTTCAGAAGTAGGGGCCTCAACTTCTTTATTAGATACTGAGACAGCATTAGCTACTGGTTTAGTTTCTGGAGCTTTTTCAGATGTTGTTGTTGGACTTGCAACTGCTTCAGTTTTTGGTTGTGCTTCTGTATTTGTACCACCTGTTTCTTCAGCTGCTTGTGCTTCGCCATTTGACATTAATAATAAAAGTGTACTAATCGCTACAGATGCAACGCCTAGTGATGACTTTCTAATTGAATAAAATGATTTAAATTCTTTTTGCTGTTTGTTCATGTTGTAGAAACAACTCCTAATTGTATATTATCAACTGATAATCATTATCAATTGATTACTTGTATTGTACATTGAAATGGTAGTTAATTGCAACGTTATTTTATAAAAAAATAACCTATGTTATAGATTATGAAATATCTATGACATAGGTTAAATAAAATTTAAAATAAAAAATATATTAAGTTATGAGTGTGACGATGATTTATTTAGATTCTTTTCTTTTGAAAAGTAATAAAGATAATGAACCTAAAAGGGCAAGTGTTGCGAAGGCAACTGTGCTAATAAAGTTATCAACTGAAGTTAAACCAGTTTTTGGTAATTCTTTAGCTTTAGATGCTTGTTTAGGCGTTTCGTTATGTTTTGTAACTTTGTTAGTTTGTTGTGATTTATTATCACTTACAGCTTGATTGTTGCTTTCAGATTTCGCTGTTGCAACATCTTTAACAGGTGTTTGAACTTTATTTTGTTCTTGAGCAGTTTGTGCTGTTTTAACTGTATGAGCAGTTTGTGTTTTAGTTTGATCTTTTGTTGTGTCAGTACTTACAACTTTAGTAGAGTGATTGTCTTCAACTTTGCTTGTTGTAGTTACAGTAGGTTTAACTTTTTCAACTTTAGGTTGAACTGGTTTAGTTTGCTCAGTAGGTGTTTTAGGTTGAGCTGGTTTTGGTTGAACCGGTTTAACATTGTTTGGTTTTGCTGCGTCAGCTAATGTAGGAATTGCTTTTTCAAATTCCAAATGCGTAGTATATCTATGATTGTAATTAATTTGTGGCACGACAATATGTACTTTAGTAGTTAAGCTCTTATATCCAGGTTCAACTGCAACATTGATTGTTCTAGTATCCGCTTTTTTATTATCGTTAACAACAGTTGTTGCTAATTCTTGATTGTTTGCATTGTAAAATTTGTATTCTTTCCAGAATGATGCATTGTTTAACACGGTTTGGAAATAATATTTATTATTTTGTTTAATTACTTTACCAGGGTGTTGCATATAGTCATCCATGTGTGACTTCTCTGAAGAGCCATCTTTTTGCACTTGGAAATTAATTGGTTGTGATGTTGCTTGAGAAACTTGTGTGCTTTGATTATTAGTTGCGTTCGTAGCTTCTGTTGCCGCATTGACTTGTTGGCTGTCTGCGCCTATGTATACAAGGGAACCTAAAATGATAGATGCTGTACCCATTGTAATCTTTTTCATAGCTGATGAACGTTGTTCTGATTGATACTTACTGTTTAAATAATGTTTTGTCATGTTGTTTTCCTCCTAAGGATACAAATTATGTGTTGTTATATGAGATGATTAACCATTGCAATTGATAATGGTTATCAATTATACTAGCACATCTATTTTCGTATAACAATAATAAATTGATTATAAAATAAATATTGACAATGATAATCATTATTATTTATGATTTTACTAAAGACTTAAAAGCAATCATAAAAAGGAGGATTATGTTTTGAAAAATATTTTAAAAGTTTTTAATACAACGATTTTAGCGTTAATTATCATCATCGCGACATTCAGTAATTCTGCAAATGCCGCAGATAGCGGTACTTTGAATTATGAGGTTTACAAATACAATACCAATGACACGTCAATTGCTAATGACTATTTTAATAAACCGGCAAAGTACATTAAGAAAAATGGTAAATTGTATGTTCAAATAACTGTCAACCACAGTCATTGGATTACTGGAATGAGTATCGAAGGACATAAAGAAAATATTATTAGTAAAAACACTGCCAAAGATGAACGCACTTCTGAATTTGAAGTAAGTAAGTTGAACGGTAAAATAGATGGAAAAATTGACGTTTATATCGATGAAAAAGTAAATGGTAAGCCATTCAAATATGACCATCATTACAACATTACATATAAATTTAATGGACCAACTGATGTAGCAGGTGCTAATGCACCAGGTAAAGATGATAAAAATTCTGCTTCAGGTAGTGACAAAGGATCTGATGGAACGACTACTGGTCAAAGTGAATCTAACAGTTCGAATAAAGACAAAGTAGAAAATCCACAAACAAATGCTGGTACACCTGCATATATATATGCAATACCAGTTGCATCCGTAGCATTATTAATCGCAATCACATTGTTTGTTAGAAAAAAATCTAAAGGCAATGTGGAATAATGAGAAATGTTAAACAAATTGCTACAAAATCTATTATAGCTATTATTAGCATAGGTATACTTACTTATACAACAATGATTGGTAGCGTGTTGGCTGATGAGATAAAATATCCATCAGCCAAATTTAATCAACCTGAAGCAAAAGATAAAACAGAATTAACTACATCAATTTTTGATGAAAAGATAAAAGAGAATAAAGCGTTAGAGTTACTAATTTTTAATCAAGAAAATAAAAATGTAACTGAGGAACAACAACTAGTTGACGAAAAGGCGCAATTGATTTCAGATATGACTGGTAAAATTTACTTGCAAGTAAAGCTAAAAGGTCAAATTGATAAAGAACAACTTGTTTTTCAAAATGACAAAAATGAAGAATTTCCATTTGTTATAAAAGATGAAAAGAATGACACAATAGTAAGAATTTTAATTGAACAGCATATGGATAAAATCGATATGCATGTTAAAACATTGGCTGAAAAGAAAGATCTAGATAACAAAGAAATGGTGTATTCTATTCATTTTAAAGAGAAAAAAGTTCAACATGATGATGCAAAAGAAGTGCCTTCAAAACATCAAAATCAAGAAAATAATCAAGATCAGCTTAAAAAAGATATTGATGACAAAAAAGATAGTCAAAAATCAGACATTAAGGAAAGACGTACTAGCCTTTTAACTGAAAAAGGATTAAATGATATTCCTGTACAAAAAGATAAAGTGCAACAAGACAGTAATAAAAAGATTGAAAATGAGCGACCTAAAGCATCAGGTACATTAAAAGTTGAAAATAGCCCTCCAACAGTAAAAAAGGTTGAAAATAATCACAAAGAGCAACCGAAACATAAAGATGAAAAATCAAAAAAGGAAAAGAAAAAAGTAGTTGAAAAAGAAAAAGCGTTACCAGCTTTTAATAGAGATGATGATAGCAAGAATAATAGTCAATTATCTAGTGATATTAAAGAACTTGATGAACCAAATCATAAAAAGCAATATATTTTATTTGCAGCTGGCATTGTGTTAGCAACTATTTTACTTATTTCGGCACATTTATACAGCAGAAAGAGAGGTAACCAAGTTTGAGAATCATAAAGTATTTAACCATTTTAGTGATAAGCGTCGTTATCTTAACCAGCTGTCAATCTTCCAGTTCTCAAGAATCAACTAAATCCGGCGAATTCAGAATCGTACCAACAACTGTTGCATTGACAATGACATTGGACAAATTGGATTTACCAATTGTCGGCAAACCCACGTCATATAAGACATTGCCTAATCGTTATAAAGATGTACCGGAAATTGGTCAACCAATGGAGCCGAATGTTGAAGCTGTTAAAAAGTTAAAACCAACACATGTTTTGAGTGTGTCAACGATTAAAGATGAAATGCAACCATTTTACAAACAATTAAATATGAAAGGCTACTTTTATGATTTTGATAGTTTAAAAGGGATGCAAAAGTCGATTACACAATTAGGTGATCAATTTAATCGTAAAGCACAAGCAAAAGAATTAAATGACCATTTAAATTCTGTAAAGCAAAAAATTGAAAATAAAGCAGCTAAACAAAAGAAACATCCCAAAGTATTAATATTAATGGGTGTACCGGGTAGCTATTTAGTAGCAACTGATAAATCATATATTGGTGATTTAGTTAAAATAGCAGGTGGAGAAAATGTTATTAAAGTGAAAGATCGTCAATATATTTCGTCTAATACTGAAAATTTGTTGAATATCAATCCAGATATTATTTTAAGATTACCACACGGAATGCCTGAAGAAGTTAAGAAAATGTTTCAAAAAGAATTTAAACAGAATGATATTTGGAAACATTTTAAAGCTGTGAAAAATAATCATGTTTATGACTTAGAGGAAGTGCCATTCGGTATTACAGCAAATGTTGATGCTGATAAGGCAATGACTCAATTATATGATTTATTTTATAAGGATAAAAAATAGTGAGCTGATATGATGATAAAAAATAAAAAGAAACTACTATTTTTATGTTTGTTAGTCATTTTAATCGCAACTGCTTATATTTCGTTTGTAACCGGTACAATTAAATTGTCATTTAATGACCTAATTACAAAATTTACAACTGGTAGCAATGAAGCAGTGGATTCAATCATTGATTTGCGATTGCCACGTATATTAATTGCATTAATGGTTGGCGCAATGTTAGCAGTTTCTGGAGCATTATTACAAGCAGCACTACAAAATCCTTTGGCAGAGGCGAATATCATTGGCGTTTCTTCAGGTGCACTTATAATGAGAGCACTTTGTATGTTGTTTATTCCACAATTGTACTTTTACTTACCATTATTAAGTTTTATTGGAGGTTTAATACCATTTTTAATAATTATATTGTTGCATTCTAAATTTAGATTCAATGCTGTAAGTATGATATTAGTAGGTGTTGCGTTATTCGTATTATTAAATGGTGTTTTAGAAATTTTAACTCAAAACCCTTTAATGAAAATTCCTCAAGGCTTAACAATGAAAATATGGAGCGACGTATACATATTAGCAGTATCAGCATTATTGGGATTAATATTAACATTACTATTGTCCCCTAAATTGAATTTACTAAATTTAGACGACATACAAGCGCGAAGTATCGGTTTTAATATTGATCGTTACAGATGGTTAACAGGTTTATTAGCAGTATTTTTAGCAAGTGCAACTGTTGCGATTGTTGGACAACTAGCCTTTTTAGGTATTATTGTGCCACATGTGGTTAGAAAGCTAGTTGGGGGCAATTACAGAGTACTTATTCCGTTTTCTACAGTTATTGGTGCATGGCTATTGTTAGTGGCTGATTTATTAGGACGAGTGATACAGCCTCCTTTAGAAATTCCAGCCAATGCTATTTTAATGATTGTCGGTGGTCCAATGCTAATTTACTTAATTTGTCAAAGTCAACGAAATCGAATCTAAAACGGTACAACAACTGGTTTAGTGATGACTGAAGAAACGTCGTTAATAAAAGAGGATTTTTATGAGAATGAAGCGATTTTTAACTATTGTACAAATTTTATTGGTTGTAATTATTATCATTTTTGGTTACAAAATTGTTCAAACATATATTGAAGACAAGCAAGAACGCGCAAATTATGAGAAATTACAACAAAAATTTCAAATGCTGATGAGCAAACATCAAGCACATGTGAGACCACAATTTGAATCACTTGAAAAAATAAATAAAGACATTGTTGGATGGATAAAATTATCAGAAACATCATTAAATTATCCAGTACTACAAGGTAAGACAAATCACGATTATTTAAATTTGGATTTTGAGCGAGAACATCGACGTAAAGGTAGTATTTTTATGGATTTTAGAAATGAATTGAAGAATTTAAATCATAATACTATTTTATACGGGCACCATGTCGGTGATAATACGATGTTTGATGTGTTAGAAGATTATTTAAAGCAATCGTTTTATGAAAAACACAAGATAATTGAATTTGACAATAAATATGGTAAATATCAATTGCAAGTATTTAGTGCATATAAAACTACTACTAAAGATAATTACATACGTACAGATTTTGAAAATGATCAAGATTATCAACAATTTTTATATGAGACAAAACGTAAATCTGTAATTAATTCAGATGTTAATGTAACGGTAAAAGATAAAATAATGACTTTATCAACCTGCGAAGATGCATATAGTGAAACAACGAAAAGAATTGTTGTTGTCGCAAAAATAATTAAGGTAAGTTAAACAGAAAAGAGGATAATTATGAAATTTATGGCAGAAAATAGGCTGACGTTAACAAAAGGAACAGCAAAAGATATTATAGAACGATTTTATACGAGACATGGGATTGAAACATTAGAAGGCTTTGATGGCATGTTTGTTACACAAACTTTAGAACAAGAAGATTTTGATGAAGTGAAAATTTTAACAGTTTGGAAATCAAAGCAAGCTTTTACGGATTGGTTAAAATCTGATGTCTTTAAAGCAGCGCATAAACATGTTAGAAGTAAAAATGAAGATGAAAGTAGCCCGATTATCAATAACAAAGTAATTACATATGATATAGGCTATAGTTACATGAAATAATTGAATTTAAAGAGGTTGCAGTACTTGTTATGACAATTGGTATTGTTAGCTTTTGTAACGACCATACATGATACCGATGATGGTCGTTTTTTTAATGAACACAAACATGCTAACAACAAATTGCTAAAACATAGTTTGATTTGAATGTGCTTTGAAAATAATCATCAATTATATCATTTTGATTTATTTTGAAGAAGAAAAGAATTAATAATGATATTTTGGGGCGTATGATTTATAGTAGTAGTATCGATAAAAGAAATTTATGCAATTTGAAATATTATGAGTGATAAAAGCGATTAATTAATATTAACTATACAATCAAATGTTTTCATCTTATTAATGATTAATATTTTTATTTTTAAAAATAAAGCGAGGAGCTATCAATGGAACAAATTACTTCTGCACAAAATAATAGAATTAAACAAGCGAACAAGCTAAAAAAGAAACGTGAGAGGGATAAAACTGGATTAGCTTTAATTGAAGGTGTGCATTTAATTGAAGAAGCTTATCAAAGTGGAATTGTAATTACACAATTATTTGCAATTGAACCGGTAAGATTAGATCAGCAAATTATCGCATACGCGCAAGAAGTTTTTGAAATAAACATGAAAGTTGCTGAATCTTTATCAGGTACAGTGACACCACAAGGGTTTTTCGCAATCATTGAGAAGCCGCATTATGATATTTCTAAAGCACAACAAGTATTGCTCATCGATCGTGTTCAAGATCCTGGAAATTTAGGCACATTAATTAGAACTGCGGATGCAGCTGGAATGGATGCTGTAATAATGGAGAAGGGTACGACAGATCCTTATCAAGATAAAGTGTTGCGAGCGAGTCAAGGTAGTGTTTTCCATTTGCCAGTTATGACACAAGATCTCGATACGTTTATTACTCAATTTAATGGTCCTGTTTATGGTACAGCACTTGAAAACGCAGTGGCATACAAAGAAGTTACTTCAAGTGATTCTTTTGCATTACTATTAGGTAATGAGGGAGAAGGTGTTAATCCTGAATTATTAGCACATACTACACAAAATTTAATCATACCTATTTATGGTAAAGCTGAAAGTTTAAATGTAGCGATTGCAGGTAGTATTTTACTTTATCATTTGAAAGGTTGACCGTGTTGAAAGTTTTCCGATATAATTATAATTAATTGTTTAACAGAACATTTCTACGTGATTGCATACACAATTGAATATAAACCAATAAAAAGGCATGGACATTTATATAAATAATTGTTTTAGGGAGAATAATCGTGACTGCAAGTTATTCCAATTATTTAAAGTCTTTTCACCTTTTTGGTTACTTAAAGAGATTTAAGTCGGAAAGACAATCCGTTATCAATATTAAACAAGTGTATGCTTAGGCATAAATTTGGGTGGTACCACGGAAATGACTTTCGTCCCTTATTTTTTAAGAGGATGAAAGTCTTTTTTTAGTTAAACAACAAATATGATAAATATAAAATGAATAGTTCGAATAGGGAGGTCAGTGACATATGTCTGAACAACAAACAATGTCAGAGTTAAAACAACAAGCGCTTGTAGATATTAATGAAGCAAATGATGAACGTGCACTGCAAGAAGTTAAAGTGAAATACTTAGGTAAAAAAGGGTCAGTTAGCGGACTAATGAAATTGATGAAGGATTTGCCGAATGAAGAGAAACCTGCGTTTGGTCAAAAAGTGAATGAATTGCGTCAAACAATTCAAAATGAATTAGATGAAAGACAACAGATGTTAGTTAAAGAAAAATTAAATAAGCAATTGGCTGAAGAAACAATTGATGTATCATTACCAGGTCGTCATATTGAAATCGGTTCAAAGCATCCATTAACACGTACAATAGAAGAAATTGAAGACTTATTCTTAGGTTTAGGTTATGAAATTGTGAATGGATATGAAGTTGAACAAGATCATTATAACTTCGAAATGCTGAATTTACCTAAATCACACCCTGCACGTGATATGCAAGATAGTTTCTATATTACGGATGAAATTTTATTACGTACGCATACATCACCAGTGCAGGCACGTACGATGGAATCACGTCATGGTCAAGGTCCAGTTAAAATTATTTGCCCTGGTAAAGTGTATCGTCGTGACTCTGATGATGCGACACATAGTCATCAATTTACACAAATCGAAGGATTAGTTGTTGATAAAAACGTTAAAATGAGTGATTTGAAAGGCACTTTAGAATTGTTAGCTAAGAAATTATTTGGTGCTGATCGTGAAATTCGTTTACGTCCAAGTTACTTCCCATTCACTGAACCTTCTGTAGAAGTTGATGTGTCATGTTTTAAATGTAAAGGAAAAGGTTGTAATGTGTGTAAACACACAGGATGGATTGAAATTTTAGGTGCTGGAATGGTACATCCTAATGTATTAGAAATGGCTGGTTTTGATTCTTCAGAGTACTCTGGATTTGCATTTGGTATGGGACCAGACCGTATTGCAATGTTGAAATATGGTATAGAAGATATTCGTCATTTCTATACTAATGATGTGAGATTTTTAGATCAATTTAAAGCGGTAGAAGATAGAGGTGACATGTAATGTTGATATCAAATGAATGGTTGAAAGAATATGTAACAATCGATGATTCTGTAAGTAATTTGGCAGAACGTATTACGCGCACAGGTATTGAAGTGGATGATTTAATTGACTACACAAAAGATATCAAAAATTTAGTTGTCGGCTTCGTTAAGTCAAAAGAGAAACATCCTGATGCTGATAAATTAAATGTTTGCCAAGTTGATATCGGAGAAGACGAACCTGTACAAATCGTTTGTGGTGCACCGAACGTTGATGCAGGACAATATGTCATTGTTGCTAAAGTAGGTGGCAGATTGCCTGGTGGTATTAAAATTAAGCGTGCCAAATTACGCGGTGAACGTTCAGAAGGTATGATTTGTTCGTTACAAGAAATTGGTATTTCAAGTAATTATGTACCGAAAAGTTTTGAATCAGGCATTTATGTTTATAGTGAATCCCAAGTTCCAGGAACAGATGCCTTACAAGCTTTATATTTAGATGATCAAGTAATGGAATTTGATTTAACGCCGAATCGTGCAGATGCTTTAAGTATGATAGGTACTGCTTATGAAGTTGCAGCATTATATAATACAAAAATGACTAAGCCAGAGACAACATCAAATGAGCTTGAGTTATCTGCAAATGATGAATTGACTGTGACAATTGAAAATGAAGATAAAGTACCATATTATAGTGCACGTGTTGTTCACGACGTGACAATTGAACCCTCGCCAATTTGGATGCAAGCACGCTTAATAAAAGCGGGTATACGTCCTATTAATAATGTTGTTGACATTTCAAATTATGTGTTATTAGAATACGGTCAACCATTGCACATGTTTGATCAAGATGCGATTGGTTCACAACAAATTGTTGTTCGTCAAGCTAATGAAGGTGAAAAAATGACAACATTAGATGATACAGAACGTGAATTATTAACGAGCGATATTGTCATTACTAATGGACAAACTCCAATTGCATTAGCTGGTGTTATGGGTGGCGATTTTTCAGAAGTTAAAGAACAAACATCAAATATAGTGATTGAAGGTGCTATTTTTGATCCAGTTTCAATTCGTCATACATCAAGACGTTTAAATTTACGCAGTGAATCATCTAGTCGTTTTGAAAAAGGAATAGCTACTGAATTTGTAGATGAAGCAGTCGACCGTGCATGTTATTTATTACAAACTTATGCAAACGGAAAAGTGCTAAAAGATAGAGTGTCTTCAGGAGAGCTTGGTGCATTTATTACACCAATCGACATCACTGCTGATAAAATTAATCGCACTATTGGATTTGATTTGTCACAAAATGATATTGTTACTATTTTTAATCAACTAGGGTTTGATACAGAAATAAATGATGATGATATTACAGTGCAAGTACCATCACGTCGTAAAGATATTACAATTAAAGAAGATTTAATTGAAGAAGTTGCACGTATATATGGTTACGACGATATTCCATCAACGTTACCTGTCTTCGAAAAAGTTACTAGTGGTCAGCTAACTGATCGCCAATATAAAACTAGAATGGTTAAAGAAGTGTTAGAAGGTGCTGGATTAGATCAAGCTATTACGTATTCGTTAGTTTCTAAAGAGGATGCTACTGCATTTTCGATGCAACAGCGTCAAACAATTGATTTATTGATGCCAATGAGTGAAGCGCATGCGTCATTACGTCAAAGTTTATTACCACATTTAATCGAAGCGGCATCATATAATGTGGCACGCAAAAATAAAGATGTAAAATTATTTGAAATCGGCAATGTCTTCTTTGCTAATGGAGAAGGTGAACTACCAGATCAAGTTGAATATTTAAGTGGTATTTTAACTGGAGATTATGTAGTCAATCAATGGCAAGGTAAGAAAGAAACGGTTGATTTCTATTTAGCAAAAGGTGTCGTGGATCGAGTATCTGAAAAGTTAAACCTTGAATTTAGTTATCGTCGTGCTGATATTGATCGATTACATCCAGGTCGTACTGCTGAAATCTTATTAGAGAATAAAGTTGTTGGTTTTATTGGTGAATTACATCCAACATTAGCAGCTGATAATGATTTAAAACGTACGTATGTTTTTGAGTTGAATTTTGATGCATTAATGGCTGTGTCGGTAGGTTACATTAATTACCAGCCAATTCCGAGATTCCCAGGCATGTCTCGTGACATTGCATTAGAAGTAGATCAAAATATTCCAGCAGCTGATTTATTATCAACGATTCATGCACACGGTGGCAATATATTAAAAGATACACTTGTCTTTGATGTATATCAGGGCGAACATTTAGAAAAAGGTAAAAAATCAATTGCAATACGTTTAAATTATTTAGACACAGAAGAAACATTGACAGATGAGCGCGTTTCAAAAGTACAAGCGGAAATTGAAGTAGCATTAATTGAACAAGGTGCTGTTATTAGATAATGATTTAAACCCCATGTATAAGGATATCTGAAGTAGATTGATATCCTTAACATGGGGTTTTATTTTTGGATTCACCTATTAGGTTCCAATTCATTTAAAAAGTCAAAGAGGAACAGCGGAATACAGATGATGCTTCGCACAACTGCATATAAAGTCATACTTATGAGCAAAGCAAATTAGTATGACTTACCTAATAGGATTTCCTATTAGGATCCAATTTATAATGATTAAAAATCAAAGAGGCTTTAAAATTTTTTGGGCTTTTTCACGATTTTTAAAATGCTTTTTTGAAATGGTATCTAAACGTGAAAGACCGTATTTTTTTATAATTTTGGCGGCGATTACATCGACTTTAGCACCGGCACCTTTAGGAATCGTCATATTAATATTTTTTGATATTTGATCCATATATGTAACAAATGCGTATCGAGAAATTATGCTTGCCACTGCAATGGCTAATGACTTCGATTCTCCTTTTGTTTCAAATTTTGTTTTCTTTGGAAGTGGTATATCGGATAATGCGTAATGGTTATACACTTCGCGTTTTGCGAACTGATCAATGACGATATAGTCTAATTGAGACGAATCAATTTTTTCAAGTACATTTTTGATGGCTTCATTATGAAGAACAGCTTTCATTTTTACTTGAGTCCAGCCTTTTGCTTGCTGAATATTATATTTTTCATTGTGTAGTGTTAATAGTGAATGTGGGATGAAAGTAACCAATTGCTCAGCAAGTTCTACAATTTTGGTATCGGTTAATTTTTTTGAGTCATCTACACCCAAAGTTTTTAAAATAGGGACATGCTCTTTGGTAACGAAAGCAGCACACACAGTCAACGGACCAAAGTAATCGCCACTTCCAGCTTCATCACTACCAATACAGTTAAATTGATCATACATTAAAGTTTGTTCAAGAAAAGAATTAGCCATATTTTTCTTTTTAGTTTTATTAGTATTCAATTGAGAATGCTGCGGTAGAAGTTCTTCAGACACAGCTTCTGCATGATTACCCTGAAACATGACTTTACCTGATTGGTAAATATTTACAGTTGTATTTTGATACTTTGCACGTGCTTTCATACCTTGAGGTAAATTCTCAGTATCAAAAGAAATGCGTGACATTAATGTCGTTATGTCTTTATCCGACAATTTAAAAACGATATTCGCCATTTGTGTAAATCCTTTCATATAATTTCATTATCATTAGCAAAAATAATCATATCATAAATGATAATAACGTCAGAAACATTTATATATGTTGTAAAGAATTAATTGCGGATACTTACAAAATACATAGTGGTCATGTATAATGTTTATGAAAATGTTATAGTGACACAATTTAAACATGATAAAGTATTGAATAGAAAATTCTTTACATTATTTCATTTCATTATAAAAAGTACATTAAGTCATCTATAGAGATTGTGTTGTTGTTTTATCATAATTGCAATATAACAATATTAGTATCAAATTCAGACAAACTATCCAGTCATATTTTATAACGTGAATTTAGATTTTAAAAAAAGGATCAGGAGAAATTATAAATGGCACAGTTTAAAAACAAGGTAAATGTATCAATTAATGATCAGCTTTTTACAATTGTTGGGGAAGATAACCCAGAGCACATACGATATGTAGCACATTTAGTTGATGATAAAATAAAAGAATTAGGGTATAAAGCAGCAGGTTTAGATACTTCAAGAAAAGCAATACTAACTGCTGTGAATATTATGCATGAAAAAGTACTACTAGAAGAAGAAAATCGACGTTTGAAACAACAAATTCACAAATTGCAGCAGCGTGAGCAATAAATGGTCATTGATTTTATCATAATCATTTTCTTTGTGTATTTTGTCATCGTTGGATTCAGACGAGGTTTTTGGTTATCTATGATACATTTGAGTGCAACGATTGTATCATTGTGGATTGCCAGTCAATTTTACAAATCTATTGTAGAAAGATTAATTGTATTTATTCCATATCCTAAAACAACAGCATTTAATACAACTTTTGCGTTTCATTTTAATCATCTACAAAATCGATTTGAAGCGATTGTAGCTTTTTTAATGATTACATTGTTTTGTAAGTTCATTTTATATCTAATTATCGTAACTTTTGATAAAATAATAGCGTATCAAAACATTCATATTTTCAGTCGTGCAATGGGAATGATAGTTGGTGTGTTTATGACGATAATTGTCTTACACTTTACGTTATATCTATTGGCATTATATCCTAACGAAGCATTACAACATCAGCTTAAAATATCTATTGTGAGTCATTCATTGATTTTTCACATCCCATATTTATCGGCTTTCACCATTAATTTATAAATTATCATAAGAGGTCAGGACAAAGGTATATATTAATGATACGTCCTGGTCTTCTTTTTATGGAGTGTTATTATGACAAAAAAAGATGTTATCAAACTATTAGAACAAATTGCTACTTATATGGAATTAAAAGGGGAAAATACTTTTAAAATATCAGCGTATCGAAAAGCAGCTCAAAGTCTTGAATTAGATGAACGACCATTAGATGAAATATCTGATGTAACGGAGTTAAAAGGCATTGGTAAAGGTGTTGCAGAAGTAATCAATGATTACCGTGAGACCGGTGAATCTCAGTATTTACAGCAATTACAGGAAGAAGTTCCGGAAGGTCTTATTCCACTTTTGAAAATTCAAGGACTTGGAAGTAAGAAAATTGCTAAGCTATATAAAGAGTTGAATATTGTTGATAAAGCGTCACTTCAAGTTGCTTGTGAAAATGGAAAAGTTAGTGAATTAAGCGGATTTGCTAAGAAAACGGAACAAAACATATTAGAAGCTGTGAAACAACTTAGTGCTAAGAAAGATAGATATCCAATTGATCAAATGAGAAGACTTAATCAAGAAATCATTGATTATATAGATACATTAAATTATATCGATCAATATTCATCTGCAGGAAGCTTCCGTCGTTTTAAAGAAATGAGCAAAGATTTAGATTTCATAATAAGTACCGATAACCCAAAAGCAGTGCAGCAGCAATTATTAAATATTCCCAATAAAGTAAAAGAAGTTGCAGTGGGGAACACAAAAGTTTCATTAGAATTAGCGTATGATGATGAAACGATTGGTGTCGATTTTCGATTAATTGAACCAAGTGCTTTTTATCATACATTGCAGCATTTTACTGGGTCAAAAGAACATAATATAAGAATTCGACAACTTGCTAAAGCACGTGATGAAAAAGTAAGTGAATATGGAATTGAACAAGCTGATGGTACATTAATTCAATATGATAGTGAAGCCAAGATATATGAACATTTTAATGTGAATTTTATACCACCTGCTATGCGAGAAGATGGTAGCGAATTTGATAAAGATCTAAGTAATATCATTACATTAGATGATATTAATGGTGATATTCATATGCATACAACGTATAGTGATGGTGCGTTTTCTATTCGAGACATGGTAGAAGCAAATATCGCAAAAGGTTATAAATTCATGGTAATTACTGATCATTCACAAAGTTTACGTGTTGCTAATGGCTTACAAGTGGAAAGACTTTTAAGACAAAATGAAGAAATTAAGGTTTTAGATAAAGAATATAGTGAAATTGATATTTATTCAGGTACAGAAATGGATATATTACCTGATGGCTCGCTGGATTATGATGATGAAATTTTAGCACAACTTGATTATGTAATTGGAGCTATTCATCAAAGCTTTAACCAATCAGAAGAACAAATTATGGAACGATTAGCTAATGCATGTCGCAATCCATACGTGCGACATATAGCGCATCCAACAGGGCGTATTATAGGTAGAAGAGATGGTTATAAACCGAATATTGAACAATTAATGGCATTAGCTGAAGAAACGAATACAGTATTAGAAATTAATGCCAATCCACATCGACTGGATCTGAACGCTGATATCGTTCGTAAATATCCAAATGTGAAATTAACTATTAACACTGATGCGCATCATACAAATCATTTAGATTTTATGAATTATGGCGTAGCAACTGCGCAAAAAGGATTTGTAACAAAAGATAGAGTGATTAACGCATTATCGCGTGAAGCTTTTAAAGACTTTATTGAAAATAATATAAAACTTAAGAAATAGAGGGATTTTATGAGACAAAAAACATTAGACGTCTTAGAATTCGAAAAAATAAAATCACTCGTTGCCAATGAAACTATTAGTGACTTAGGCTTGGAAAAGGTCAATCAAATGATGCCAGCTACTAATTTTGAAACGGTTGTTTTTCAAATGGAAGAAACGGATGAGATTGCTCAAATCTATAATAAGCATCGTTTACCAAGCTTGAGTGGCTTATCTAAAGTATCAGCATTCATTCATCGCGCTGATATTGGCGGCGTTTTAAATGTATCAGAGCTTAACTTGATAAAAAGATTAATTCAAGTACAAAATCAATTCAAGACATTTTATAATCAATTGGTTGAAGAAGATGAAGGTGTTAAATACCCAATATTAGATGACAAGATGAATCAATTACCTGTGTTAACTGATCTTTTTCAACAAATAAATGAAACATGCGATACGTATGATTTATATGATAATGCGAGTTATGAATTGCAAGGGATTAGAAGTAAAATTTCTAGCACGAATCAACGTATTAGACAAAATTTGGACCGTATTGTTAAAAGCCAAGCAAATCAGAAAAAATTATCAGATGCTATTGTAACAGTTAGGAATGAAAGAAACGTTATACCTGTCAAAGCTGAATATCGACAAGATTTTAATGGGATTGTACATGATCAATCTGCTTCAGGACAAACATTGTATATTGAGCCATCATCAGTTGTTGAAATGAATAATCAAATTAGTCGATTACGTCATGACGAAGCAATTGAAAAAGAACGCATTTTAACGCAACTAACTGGTTATGTGGCTGCGGACAAAGATGCACTACTTGTGGCAGAACAAGTCATGGGTCAGTTAGATTTTTTAATCGCAAAAGCGAGATATAGTAGAAGTATTAAAGGAACAAAGCCGATATTTAAAGAGGACCGTACTGTATATTTACCTAAAGCATACCATCCATTATTAAATCGTGAGACTGTTGTAGCTAATACCATCGAATTTATGGAAGATATTGAAACGGTAATTATTACAGGACCGAATACAGGTGGTAAAACTGTAACATTAAAAACATTAGGTTTAATTATTGTTATGGCTCAATCAGGATTGTTGATTCCCACACTTGATGGTAGTCAGTTAAGTGTATTTAAAAATGTATATTGCGATATCGGAGATGAACAATCAATAGAACAATCATTATCAACTTTTTCATCTCATATGACGAATATAGTTGAAATTTTAAAGCATGCAGACAAACATAGTTTAGTTTTATTTGATGAATTAGGTGCAGGTACAGATCCGAGTGAAGGTGCTGCATTAGCAATGAGCATTTTAGATCATGTTAGAAAAATTGGTTCTCTAGTAATGGCAACGACGCACTATCCTGAACTTAAAGCATATAGTTATAATCGAGAAGGCGTTATGAATGCGAGTGTAGAATTTGATGTAGATACTTTGAGTCCAACGTATAAGTTATTAATGGGTGTGCCGGGTCGTTCAAATGCTTTTGACATTTCTAAAAAGTTAGGTCTTAGTTTGAATATTATTAATAAGGCTAAGACGATGATTGGTACTGATGAAAAAGAAATAAATGAAATGATTGAATCATTAGAGCGTAATTACAAACGTGTAGAGACACAGAGGTTAGAACTGGACCGTCTTGTAAAAGAAGCGGAGCAAGTGCATGATGATTTATCTAAGCAGTATCAACAATTCCAAAATTATGAAAAGTCTCTAATAGAGGAAGCGAAAGAAAAAGCAAATCAGAAGATTAAGGCTGCAACAAAAGAAGCTGACGATATTATTAAAGACTTAAGACAATTGCGTGAACAAAAAGGTGCAGATGTTAAAGAACATGAATTGATTGATAAGAAGAAACGATTAGATGATCATTATGAAGCGAAATCTATAAAGCAAAATGTACAAAAGCAAAAATACGATAAAATTGTTGCTGGTGATGAAGTAAAAGTATTATCTTACGGTCAAAAGGGTGAAGTTTTAGAAATTGTCAATGATGAAGAAGCAATTGTTCAAATGGGAATTATTAAAATGAAGTTACCTATTGAAGATTTAGAGAAAAAACAAAAAGAAAAAGTTAAGCCAACGAAAATGGTTACACGTCAAAATCGTCAAACAATTAAAACTGAACTTGACTTACGAGGCTATCGTTATGAGGATGCTTTAATTGAACTAGATCAATATTTAGATCAAGCCGTTTTAAGTAATTACGAACAAGTTTATATCATTCATGGTAAAGGTACAGGTGCACTTCAAAAAGGTGTACAACAACATTTGAAAAAGCATAAAAGTGTTAGTGACTTTAGAGGTGGTATGCCAAGCGAAGGTGGATTTGGCGTTACCGTTGCAACACTAAAATAAATTATAATTTGATAAATTAAATAGCTGCAGTTAAAATAATGTAAAGCAACAAGAATACATTTCAAACATGTTATTTGAAATAAGCATAAAAATTGAGCAAATAGAAATACATGAAGCATGTTATCTGATATAATTTGAACATCATAATAATAATTAAGGAGGATTGGCATTTATGGCAATCGTAAAAGTAACAGATGCAGATTTTGATTCAAAAGTAGAATCTGGTGTACAACTAGTAGATTTTTGGGCAACATGGTGTGGTCCATGTAAAATGATCGCTCCGGTATTAGAAGAATTAGCAGCTGACTATGAAGGTAAAGCTGACATTTTAAAATTAGATGTTGATGAAAATCCATCAACTGCAGCTAAATATGAAGTGATGAGTATTCCAACATTAATCGTCTTTAAAGACGGTCAACCAGTTGATAAAGTTGTTGGCTTCCAACCAAAAGAAAACTTAGCTGAAGTTTTAGATAAACATTTATAAGTTACAACCAATGACGACTGGGGCATTTCTTTAATGAATTGCTCCAGTTTTTGTTTGTGTTTTTAATATAAAAAGTTGAATGATAAGTCATCATATTGTTTACGACTTGAGAATGGTGGGATTAATAAATCTATGAACGTTAAATGATAATCTAGCATGCTGATAGATTTGTAGCAGTTGGTTTGATAAAACCATGTTCAATATTACATGATGTGCATGAAAAGTCATACTCGAAGATGTTGATTATTAACTAGAATTAGTGGTGATAAATTTGAAGCACTTTTGTAGCATCATTCATTTTAAAATTAGAAGGGGGGATATTTTTGGAAGACTATAAGCAACGAATTAAAAATAAATTAAATGTCGTACCTATGGAACCAGGCTGCTATTTAATGAAAGATCGTAATGATCAAGTGATATATGTTGGCAAAGCTAAAAAGCTAAGAAATCGATTGAGATCATATTTTACGGGTGCTCATGATGCTAAAACAACGAGACTGGTTGGTGAAATACGTCGTTTTGAGTTTATTGTCACGTCAAGTGAAACAGAGTCACTTTTACTGGAATTGAATCTGATAAAACAATATCAACCAAGATATAATATATTATTAAAGGATGATAAAAGTTATCCATTTATTAAAATTACGAAGGAGAAATATCCTAGACTACTAGTGACGAGAACTGTAAAACAAGGTACTGGCAAATATTTCGGACCGTATCCGAATGCATATTCTGCTCAAGAAACTAAAAAGTTATTAGACAGAATATATCCATATCGCAAATGTGATAAGATGCCAGATAAATTATGTCTTTATTACCATATTGGACAATGTTTAGGACCATGTGTATATGACGTTGATTTGAGTAAATACGCACAAATGACGAAGGAAATTACTGATTTTCTGAATGGGGAAGACAAAACAATTTTAAAAAGTTTAGAAGAGCGAATGTTAACTGCAAGTGAATCACTTGATTTTGAACGGGCTAAAGAATATAGAGATTTAATTCAACATATTCAAAATCTGACAAACAAACAAAAAATTATGTCATCAGATAAAACGATTCGTGATGTCTTTGGTTATTGTGTTGATAAAGGATGGATGTGTATCCAAGTTTTCTTTATACGACAAGGTAATATGATAAAGCGAGATACAACGATGATTCCATTACAGCAAACAGAAGAAGAAGAATTTTATACATTTATTGGACAATTTTATAGCTTAAACCAACATATTTTACCTAAGGAAGTTCATGTACCACGTAATTTGGATAAAGAAATGATTCAATCTGTTGTGGACACTAAAATCGTTCAACCCGCGCGAGGTCCCAAAAAAGATATGGTTGACCTAGCTGCACATAACGCTAAAGTATCCTTAAATAATAAATTTGAATTAATATCACGTGATGAGTCAAGAACGATTAAAGCTATTGAAGAACTTGGAACACAAATGGGAATTCAAACACCAATTAGAATTGAAGCATTCGATAATTCTAATATTCAAGGTGTGGATCCAGTGTCAGCAATGGTTACATTTGTCGACGGTAAACCAGATAAGAAAAATTATAGAAAGTATAAAATCAAAACGGTTAAAGGTCCAGATGATTACAAATCAATGAGAGAAGTAGTAAGACGACGATATTCTCGCGTTTTAAACGAAGGATTACCATTACCTGATTTAATAATAGTCGATGGTGGTAAAGGACATATGAACGGGGTTATTGATGTGCTACAAAACGAATTAGGTCTTGATATCCCTGTTGCAGGTTTGCAGAAAAATGATAAACACCAAACATCTGAATTATTATATGGCGCTAGTGCAGAAATTGTACCACTGAAGAAAAATAGCCAGGCATTTTATTTGTTGCATCGTATCCAAGATGAGGTTCACAGATTCGCAATCACATTTCATAGACAAACACGTCAAAAGACAGGCTTGAAATCAATACTTGATGATATAGATGGTATCGGTAACAAACGTAAAACATTATTATTGCGTTCATTCGGTTCAATCAAGAAAATGAAGGAAGCTACACTTGAAGATTTTAAAAATATAGGTATTCCTGAAAACGTCGCAAAGAACCTACATGAACAATTGCATAAATAAATTACTGGGCGTGAGAATCATTCTCATGCCCCAAAATATATGAAATAATGTTACAATATGGTTAACAAAGTTATTTTTTTGAATGTACGTGGAAGCGTTTTCTAAATGAGAAAGTTTATCATCACAAGCAATTTTAAATATCGAATCCAAATGTTACATTGTTCGACATGCAGTTTGGTGATCGTACAGTGTGTATTTGTCTTTAAAATGTTTCGCTTAATGATAATGACAACGCTAGAAACGATATCACTTTAGGGGGTTAAGCGTACGTTTAATATAAATAGCTCAATAAATTAAATATTCGTTCACAGGGGGGACTCCTTTTGGCTCAATCAAAAAATGAATTTTATCTAAGACGTATTCACTCGTTATTAGGTATTATCCCAATAGGTGCATTTTTGGTCGTTCATTTATTAGTGAATCACCAAGCAACACAAGGTGCTGAAGCGTTTAATAAGGCATCTAACTTTATGGAATCATTACCATTTCTAATTATTGTAGAATTTTTATTTATATACATTCCGTTGTTATATCACGGTTTGTTTGGTATACACATTGCATTTACAGCAAAAGAAAATGTTGGACATTACTCGATTTTTAGAAACTGGATGTTCTTCTTCCAAAGAGTGAGTGGTATCTTAACATTTATCTTTATTGGTATCCATTTATGGCAAACACGTTTACAAAAAGCATTTTACGGCAAAGAAGTGAATTACGATTTAATGCACGAAACATTGCAACATCCTGGATGGGCAATATTTTATATTATTTGTATTATTGCTGTTGTGTTCCACTTTGCAAATGGCTTATGGTCATTCTTAGTTACTTGGGGTGGACTTCAATCTCCAAAATCACAACGAGTATTTACATGGGTTTCATTAATCGTATTTTTAGTTATTTCGTATATTGGTGTTACTGCAATTATTGCCTTTATGTAATACATCGCATTTAACAAATATAGATTGAAAATTTAGGGGAGTGAAATTTTTATGGCAGAGAAACATCTTATTGTTGTCGGAGGTGGCCTAGCGGGCTTAATGTCAACAATTAAAGCGGCAGAAAAAGGTGCACATGTAGATTTGTTCTCAGTTGTACCAGTAAAGCGTTCGCACTCTGTTTGTGCCCAAGGTGGCATTAATGGTGCGGTCAATACTAAAGGGGAAGGCGATTCTCCTTGGATTCACTTTGATGATACAGTGTATGGTGGCGACTTCCTTGCAAACCAACCACCTGTTAAAGCGATGACAGAGGCAGCACCTAAAATTATTCATTTATTAGACCGTATGGGCGTAATGTTCAATAGAACAAATGAAGGTCTATTAGATTTTAGACGTTTCGGTGGTACATTACACCACAGAACAGCATATGCAGGGGCAACAACTGGACAACAATTATTATATGCATTGGATGAACAGGTTCGTGCATATGAAGTAGATGGATTAGTTACGAAGTATGAAGGATGGGAATTCCTTGGCATAGTTAAAGGTGACGATGATAGTGCAAGAGGTATCGTTGCACAAAATATGACAACTGCTGAGATTGAAACATTTGGTTCAGATGCAGTTATTATGGCAACGGGTGGCCCTGGTATTATTTTCGGTAAAACAACAAACTCAATGATTAATACAGGATCAGCGGCTTCCATTGTTTACCAACAAGGCGCTATTTATGCTAATGGTGAGTTCATTCAAATTCATCCTACTGCAATCCCTGGTGATGATAAACTGCGACTAATGAGTGAATCAGCACGTGGTGAAGGTGGACGAATTTGGACATATAAAGATGGTAAGCCTTGGTACTTCTTAGAAGAGAAATATCCTGATTATGGTAACTTAGTACCTCGTGATATCGCAACGCGTGAAATTTTCGATGTATGTATTAACCAAAAATTAGGTATAAATGGCGAAAACATGGTATATCTTGATTTGTCACATAAAGATCCACATGAGTTAGATGTAAAACTAGGTGGTATCATTGAGATTTATGAAAAATTCACTGGTGATGACCCACGCAAAGTACCAATGAAGATTTTCCCAGCTGTTCACTATTCAATGGGTGGTCTATATGTAGATTATGATCAAATGACAAATATTAAAGGGTTATTTGCAGCTGGAGAATGTGACTTCTCTCAACATGGTGGTAACCGCTTAGGTGCCAATTCATTGTTATCAGCGATTTATGGTGGTACAGTAGCAGGTCCAAACGCGATTGATTATATTTCAAATATTGATCGATCATATACTGATATGGACGAAAGTATTTTTGAAAAGCGTAAAGCTGAAGAGCAAGAACGTTTTGATAAATTATTAGCTATGCGCGGTACAGAAAATGCCTATAAATTACACCGTGAACTTGGTGAAATTATGACAGCAAATGTAACTGTTGTTCGTGAAAATGAAAAACTGTTAGAAACAGATAAAAAGATTGTTGAATTGATGAAACGTTATGAAGATATTGATATGGAAGATACTCAAACTTGGAGTAACCAAGCGGTATTCTTTACTCGTCAATTATGGAACATGTTAGTACTTGCACGTGTTATTACGATTGGTGCATATAACCGTAACGAATCACGCGGTGCCCATTATAAACCAGAATTCCCAGAGCGTAATGATGAAGAGTGGTTAAAAACGACAATGGCCTCATTCCAAGGCGCATTTGAAAAACCACAGTTTACTTATGATGACGTCGATGTGAGTTTAATACCACCTCGTAAACGTGATTACACAAGTAAGTCTAAAGGGGGTAAAAAATAATGACTGAACAATCAGTGAAAAACACTCCACAACATGAAACACAATCTAAACCGAAACAAAAAACAGTAAAATTAATTATTAAACGACAAGATACAAGTGATTCTAAGCCTTATGAAGAAACATTTGAAATTCCATATCGTGAAAATTTAAACGTCATTGCTTGTTTAATGGAAATTAGACGTAACCCAGTTAATATTAAAGGTGAAAAAACAACACCTGTTGTCTGGGATATGAACTGCTTAGAAGAAGTATGTGGAGCATGTTCTATGGTTATCAATGGTCGTGCAAGACAATCTTGTTCTGCGATTGTTGATCAATTAGAACAACCTATTCGTTTAGAGCCAATGAATACTTTCCCAGTTATCCGTGACTTACAAGTTGATCGTTCTAGAATGTTCGATAACTTAAAACGTATGAAAGCATGGATCCCAATTGATGGAACGTATGATTTAGGTCCGGGACCACGTATGCCAGAGAAAAAACGTCAAACAGCTTATGAATTATCTAAATGTATGACATGTGGTGTATGTTTAGAGGTTTGTCCTAATGTTACTGAAAATAATAAATTCGTTGGTGCGCAAGCAATCTCGCAAGTTCGTTTGTTTAATTTGCACCCAACAGGATCTATGACTAAAGATGAACGTTTAAATGCATTAATGGGTACTGGTGGCTTACAGCAGTGTGGAAATTCACAAAACTGTGTTAATGCTTGCCCTAAAGGTATTCCATTAACAACATCCATTGCAGCAATGAACAGAGAAACAACATTCCACATGTTTAAATCATTCTTTGGTTCAGACCATGAAGTAGAATAAAAATTAATCCCTTTTGAGTTAAAATGTTATGTTCCTTTCAAAATTAAATTGAATGGAGATACACAATAACTTGGAAGGGATTTTTTTAATAAGCAGATTACATGACAATATGATAGTGGGCTGATTTAAAATAAATATTATATTATAATGACAAAAATGGTAAACACAGTGCATAATACTAAAATCCAATGCTTAGTTATGATAAACTAAAAATTAAATTAAAAGTAAGGATGACCGAATATGAATAAACCAATAGGTGTAATAGACTCTGGTGTCGGAGGTTTGACAGTAGCTAAAGAAATTATGCGTCAGTTGCCAAATGAGACGATTTATTACTTAGGTGATATTGGGCGATGCCCATATGGGCCAAGACCAGGAGAACAAGTAAAACAATATACAGTTGAAATCGCTCGTAAATTAATGGAATTTGATATAAAAATGCTCGTGATTGCTTGTAATACAGCAACTGCTGTAGCTTTAGAATATTTACAAAAGACCTTATCAATCCCAGTGATTGGCGTAATTGAACCAGGTGCTAGAACAGCAATAATGACTACTAGAAATCAAAATGTATTAGTACTAGGAACGGAAGGCACAATTAAATCTGAAGCATATCGTACGCATATTAAACGTATCAATCCACATGTAGAGGTACATGGCGTTGCCTGTCCAGGTTTTGTGCCACTTGTAGAACAAATGAGATATAGTGATCCAACAATTACAAGCATTGTCATTCATCAAACACTGAAACGTTGGCGTAATAGTGAGTCTGATACTGTCATTTTAGGATGTACCCACTATCCATTGCTCTATAAACCTATCTATGATTATTTTGGTGGTAAAAAGACAGTGATTTCGTCTGGATTAGAAACGGCTCGTGAAGTTAGTGCATTGCTAACATTTAGTAATGAACATGCAAGTTATACTGAAAATCCAGATCATCGATTTTTTGCAACAGGTGATCCTATTCACATTACTAACATTATCAAAGAGTGGTTAAATTTATCTGTCAATGTGGAACGTATATCAGTGAATGACTAGGAGGATTTTTAATGAAAGAGATTGTTATTGCATCGAATAATCAAGGGAAAATAAATGACTTTAAAGTAATATTTCCAGATTACCACGTAATAGGTATTTCAGAACTAATACCAGATTTTGATGTGGAAGAAACAGGATCAACATTTGAAGAAAATGCTATATTAAAATCAGAAGCTGCTGCAAAAGCATTGAATAAAACGGTCATAGCTGATGACAGTGGACTAGAAGTTTTTGCATTAAATGGTGAGCCAGGTATATACTCTGCACGTTATGCTGGTGAAAATAAAAGCGATGAAGCAAATATTGAAAAATTATTAAATAAGCTTGGTAATACAACTGATCGTCGTGCGCAATTTGTTTGTGTCATAAGTATGAGTGGCCCTGATATGGAAACAAAAGTATTTAAAGGTACTGTTTCAGGTGAAATTGCAGATGGAAAATATGGCGAAAATGGTTTCGGATATGATCCGATATTTTATGTACCGAAATTAGATAAAACCATGGCTCAACTTTCAAAAGAACAAAAAGGGCAAATTAGTCATAGACGAAATGCGATTAATTTACTTCAAGCTTTTCTTGAAGGTGATAAAAATGTCTAAATGGATCATTGTGAGTGATAACCATACAGAATCAGGCGTTTTATATCAAATTTATGAAATGCACCCAGATGCAGATGTATATTTACATTTAGGAGATTCAGAATTCGCGTATGATGATACGGAACTTAGCTTATTTAATAGAGTAAAAGGCAATTGTGATTTTTACCCAGAATTTGAAAATGAAGCGGTCGCAAAATATAATGACGTGAAAGCATTTTATACTCATGGACATTTATATCAAGTCAATCGAACAAGAGATTTATTAGCTGAAAAAGGACTTGAATTAGGTTGTATGTTTGCATTTTATGGACATACACATGTGGCAAAATATGAGTATATTAATGGTGTTCATGTTATTAACCCTGGAAGTATATCTCAATCTAGAAGTTCAATGGAAGAAACATATGCTGAAGTTATTATTGATGATCAAACTTTACATGGCACCATCAATTTCAAAAATCGACATCACGAAACAATCAGTCATACTACTTTTTAAATAGAAGTAGCTATGGCTTTTTTTAGTTTATAGACTGATTTAACTAGGAGGTCGTGTCATGAATGTTTGTTTAAAAGTATTTCTGACAATTTTATAAGATAATTGGAATGAATAACACATTTATGTTATGAAAAGAATTGTAATTTTAGAGAATGTGATTGTTGATGACCCTATATGGTTGAATCATGTTGATTATTTGGTTAAAAGTGTATTATTAAAAAGTATAAAATTAAGATTCCAAGAAGTCAGGAAATTTGAAATTTTAGTTAAAATCATGATTCGTATACATATTTAAAAGGATTTCTAAAGTCATAAATTATATCAATAATTTGATGGTTAAAATATGGAGTAGCAAAATTCTTGGAATTCAGAAATGTAGTGACACAAATATTAATGTTTAGTTAATAAATAGTTAATGTAGTTTTTTGTATCTGTCTATTATTATAAATATATACAAAATAAATATTTGAGGATAGGTGTTATTAATTATGAAAAAGAATTTTATTGGGAAATCAATTTTAAGCATAGCTGCTATTAGTTTAACGGTATCAACGTTTGCCGGTGAATCTCATGCACAAACTAAGGTTGAAAAATATAACGAGTATCAAACAAACTTTAAAAAACAAGTAAATAAAAAAGTTATGGACGCACAAAAAGCTGTAAACTTGTTCAAACGTACAAGAACTGTTGCAACACACCGTAAAGCACAAAGAGCTGTTAATTTAATTCATTTCCAACACAGCTATGAAAAGAAAAAATTACAAAGACAAATCGATCTAGTTTTAAAATATAATACTTTAAAATAATTGATAGAAGCCATGCTATAGAGTGTGGCTTTTTGCTATATTCAAAGGTATAATTAGTTTATAATATTGTGTTCATTTGAATGGTGAGATTATTAGAATAAATAATATAAATAATTACTTAAAAGTGAATGCAATAGTTGTTTATGTTTTGAACAAGCGAGGTGGCTATTGTGAAAAGGAAATCGAATGTATTAACAATCATAAAAATTGTAACGGATATAGTGGCAACCGTGTTAATCATACGTGCTTTATTAAACAGTCGTAAAGATGCTAAATAAATTAGAAGTTACTTAAAATAAAAAAAGCACGCCAAAACGTTAGCATTGTTTTCTAACGTTTGGCGTACAACTAT
Organism: Staphylococcus sp. EG-SA-15; assembly: GCF_017151895.1. Taxonomy (NCBI): domain Bacteria; kingdom Bacillati; phylum Bacillota; class Bacilli; order Caryophanales; family Staphylococcaceae; genus Staphylococcus; species Staphylococcus sp. EG-SA-15. Next base: position 66,993 of record NZ_JACVZN010000004.1, read on the forward strand.
TTAATTCAGTATGTTAATTAATCCCAATAAATCGAGTCAATTTCACCGTTTTTAACAACTTTAATATTTTTTCTGTTCTCTTCTAAAGGACGAGTTAAGTCAAAAGTATAGTAATCTCTAGGACCACCATCTTTAATTCTGACAACTGCTTTCTTCACATCACCTTGGCTTAATTTTTTAACAATAAGGTACAGATCATTAACAGTTTCAGCTTTGTAAGGAGTTAGATTTTTATCAGACTCTTTCATTAACTTATCAATACGTTCATCGTCCTTTTTAGCTTGATCTGCTAAATTTTTTGCGATTTCTAAACCTTTCCATTCATAACTAAAGAAAGCTTTAGCATCATTAGTTTGAGTTGAAAGACCTGCAGCGATTACTGTAGATGCGATAATAGTTTTTGTGATATTTTTTTTCATAATAAGTTCTCCCTGTAAAATAGATTTGTACTTACTAATGCGAGTACACTGTTATTTTACAAACGGTTTCATGCATTTACCAGTTAACACTTCATTAATTAAAATTAAGTGCAAATTAATAAGGTTTAATGCAATCGAAAAAGAATAAATATGAATTTGATGTTATTATTTTCATTTGAGGTATTATTGGATTTGTTGATAGTATAATAATAGTAGTAAACGTTACTCAACTATGATTGGATAATTTTTATTGTTAAAACGATATATATTTCTTTGTATTTTGTTTGCTATGATGGATAGACAAACACTCCAAATTGTTATACATATAGCTGTTTTGATATATATTTTTTATAAAACAAAGAAATGATTCATAGTAGAGAAGTAATTAATATGTATAATTTTACTTATAAAGAAATAAGAGATATATTCTAATTATGGTTGATATGTTATGATTAATATATAAGTTAAAAATTATACTATTTAGTTGTATTATGCATTTTCTAAGTAAACATAATTCAACACTTACATTTTTAAATAGATAAAATAGTGTAAAATCACGTGCCAAGATTACTATAGAGTAGGCATTGAGTATTATTGGCAATCACTTAAGTGATTGTTATTTTTTCGTGGTCAATAATAAAGATATAAATAAATATATTGAGGTCAAACGATGATAATTAAAATTTTAACAATTCTATTACTACTTTGTATATTGAGCTATTTGGTTACAAATAGAAAGAAGCCTTTTCTGTTCTTAAAAACACTCTTTATGGGTGTGGTATTTATCTTTATAGGATATATTTCACTGGCAATATCTGCCGTAATTATTTATGGCATTATTCAATTTATCACAATTGATTTTGGTAGTTTTTTCTTAATGGGTATTATATTAATCTTGATTTCAAGTATATTCCAATTATTTATAGTTAGATTACTTTTTAGAAAAAAGAATGTCGATTTGACAGAGGTTGTCGTTTTAGAACATTTAATTCAATGGTTCTTAGTTTACTTTGCGATCTATCAAGCAGTAAATGAAAAAATGGACATTAATGATATTAATATCGACAATTTTCAATCTGTCTTTTTTGACGTGTCTAATTTGAATTTAGTAATTCTACCAACGTTAATCATTAGCTGGGTCACAATATTTAACTATAGAATGAGAAGTTACAAATAAAATCTATGAGATTATACCTTCAGACACCAACATTCAAATGGTGTCTTTTTTGTTGTGTGGTTTTATTTTTGAAATTCGAAAAAGTAGAGGCATGAATTTTTTGACTAGTGTATAAGTGCTGATGAGTCACAAGATAGATAGCTATATTTTGTCTATATTATAAAGTGTTTATAGTTAATTAATAATTAGTTAATTTCAAAAGTTGTATAAATAGGATAACTTAATAAATGTAAGATAATAATTTGGAGGATAATTAACATGAAAAATAAATTGATAGCAAAACCTTTATTAACATTAGCGGCAATAGGTATTACTACAACTACAATTGCGTCAACAGCAGATGCGAGCGAAGGATACGGTCCAAGAGAAAAGAAACCAGTGAGTATTAATCACAATATCGTAGAGTACAATGATGGTACTTTTAAATATCAATCTAGACCAAAATTTAACTCAACACCTAAATATATTAAATTCAAACATGACTATAATATTTTAGAATTTAACGATGGTACATTCGAATATGGTGCGCGTCCACAATTTAATAAACCAGCAGCGAAAACTGATGCAAATATTAAAAAAGAACAAAAATTGATTCAAGCTCAAAATCTTGTGAGAGAATTTGAAAAAACACATACTGTCAGTGCACACAGAAAAGCACAAAAGGCAGTCAACTTAGTTTCGTTTGAATACAAAGTTAAGAAAATGGTCTTACAAGAGCGAATTGATAATGTATTAAAACAAGGATTAGTTAAATAAAACTTCAATCGTTGCTGATATCTGGAAATAATTAATTAAATGTTATGTTAATTTTTGTTAATGAAAAAAGTAATCTATTTAATGACAGGTTAATGTAATTGTCCTGAAATTGACTATATACTCAGTAAGTATCAATTTTAAGGAGAGCTTATAATGAAATTTAAAAAATATATATTAACAGGAACATTAGCATTACTTTTATCATCAACTGGGATAGCAACTATAGAAGGGAATAAAGCAGATGCAAGTAGTCTGGACAAATATTTAACTGAAAGTCAGTTTCATGATAAACGCATAGCAGAAGAATTAAGAACTTTACTTAACAAATCGAATGTATATGCATTAGCTGCAGGAAGCTTAAATCCATATTATAAACGTACGATTATGATGAATGAATATAGAGCTAAAGCGGCACTTAAGAAAAATGATTTCGTATCAATGGCTGATGCTAAAGTTGCATTAGAAAAAATATACAAAGAAATTGATGAAATTATAAATAGATAATAAATAAAACAGGTTGAGACAAAAAATGGTCTTAACCTGTTTTCAATTTGCATATGTGATAAATTCTATATCAAAATGCTTATGTATAATGAATGACATTTAAAAGTAGGGGAGACAAATATAAATACAATAGTTCCTAGGATTACTCTCAAAATAACTATATCAATTATTTACTTTGCTCTTCTATTTTTTAAAATATGTACATGTTTAAACAATCAAAAGTGTACAATATTAAATTATCATTTCCAGTTCTAGTGCTATATTGGTAGTAGTTGACTAAATGAAAATACGCTTGTAACAAGTTTTTTCAATACTCGTGGGGCCACAACAGAGAGAAATTGGATCACCAATTCCAACAGACAATGCAAGTTGGCGGGGCCCCAACATAGAGAAATTGGATCACCAATTTCAACAGACAATGCAAGTTGGGGTGGGGCCCAACACAGAAGCTGGCGAAAAGTCAGCATACAAAAATGTGCAAGTTGGCGGGGCCACAACAGAGAGAAATAGGATCACCAATTCCAACAAACAATGCAAGTTGGCGGGGCCCCAACATAGAGAAATTGGAACCCCAATTTCTACAGACAATGCAAGTTGGGGTAGGACATCGATAAAAAAATACTTTTTCTTTAGAAATTAGTATTTCTTATGCATGAGTTTTACTCATGTATTCATTTTTTAAGTAGACATTAGCTACAGCTAATGATAAAGAACCACTACATAATAAATCATTAGTGGTTCTTTATCATTTCTATCTCACTCTTTTACTGGAAGAAAAAGTTTACGTTTGTAGAACATGCCACAATACCAAAAATAATTAAGAAAAATAAGACGATAAGCATGATGACACTTTTCAAACAACCTCTATCAGTTTCTTCCGATTTTCTTTGTTGAACCTTTTTATAATCTTCAAGTAGTTTTGTCGCTTTTTTATTTATATGTTTATTCATGATGTTGACTCCTTATAATATATGTTTAATTCATTAAAATAGTTGAAAACATGACTTGAAATAAAGATATAAAGCTAAAGTAAGGATGTTCAATTGTTTCAAATTTTATGAAAGTATAACGTTAAATATGTTAATTTGATGATGATATTTGCTTTTTATTTTCCAAATGGAATTTACTTAAACTGATGCATTAAAATATTAATGAAGCACTAGAATACATAAATGAATAGTAATGGTGCACAGTATAGAATAATTAAGGCTATATTAAGTATAAATATCGTTAACTGTAAGCTATCTTTAGTTTTAATATAAACTATTAGGATAATCGACGTAAGAAGAATCATATATATTAATGATGAAGAAGTCCATACAAAATCCGCATCATTTGTTGTTAATAATGGGACTATAATTAATCCGAAATTAATCATGCATGCTATATATACTATAATGTTATACACAATGTTAATTTTTGTTCACCACCTTATACTTCTATTTTAAAAACTTCTTTATAATGATATATTGTTTAATGTTGAAATAATTAGATTATCTAATTTTCATTTGCTTTACATGTAAAAGGCTATATATAGTATGCTCTTTATGATTCTAAATGCTTTTTAATATTTAATGCTCATCAACATTTGGATTTTGAATATTCAATTCAAAAACTTTATTAGCTACGTCAATTGTAAAATCAGAACCATAGTTGACATGAGCTACTTTTAATTTTCCATCTAAATAATAGATTGCGATTGCAACATCGTAAAATTCGTCAATGACAAATAAACTCTTTTCGTTTGTTACAACCTCATGCTCTCCTGAGTATACAACGTTAATTTCCCAATCATTAAAAACCATTTGTTAGCCTCCTTGAACATTTAAATTGATTCAACTTAAGTTTAACTTATTCATACAACTTCGTACAATATCTAGATGAACATTAATTGTATTTCTAGAAATCTTTTTCAATTATATGTACTAATTATACTTTTAAACTTCTTATTTCAGTATAGTTTTAAAACGATTTTAAAATAATTCTGCAAATATATTAACACATAATGTGTTCAAAAAGTTTTGAACAATTTCAAAACTTTTATATAAAGGGTTTGACAACATGGAATTCAAATTTCTTATTTTAAAAATCACCTCATATAGTGTCATGTTTAGTCTAATTTTTAAGTCAGGAAAGCAAATCAAGTACATAGTTTAAATTAAAAATATCATAAGTTAATTAAACTAAATTAAGTATAAAAATTAGCCGAAAAACATCATTTCTGAAGTTATCGGCTAAAGTTATAAATTATATTTATTTGTACATGAACAAATAATTTACATTAATTTGTCATTTCTTCTTTTTCCCAATCGATTTTATATCTTTCTGAAGAACGATCTGTCCATTTATCTTTAGTATTGGTACCTTTCCAATTTGTTGAAGTCCAATGCAATTGGTAGTCATCACGAACTCGTTCGTATATTACATCTATATTTGTTTGTTGTTTGGATGCTTTTCTATCCATAGTAATAACTGTAGCGAAGTCTGGTGAAAACCCTGAAGATAATAGAGAACTTGCTTTGTTAGGATCAAGGAAGTTCTCTGCTGCTTTCATAGAACCATTTCTAGTTTTCATGAAAAGTTGATTGCCATATACCGGGTTCCAAGAATCTCTATCATATGGTCCCCAATTTTGATTCACCATATTGTTAAATATCACTTTCCAGCCTACTTTTTTATCAGTTGGGCTCTCTAAAATTGTTTTGAAATCAGGTTGAACATATTTCAGTGTATGACCAATCGAAACATTTGCACCAATAAGGCCGCCAATTTTTCCTGTATCATCACCAGTAACATTACCGTTGAATCCATAAGTTAAAGTACTCATATACTCTTTTGTATCAATCGAATTTCTTGGATAGTAATCAGATATTTGAGCTACTTCATTATCAGGTAGTTGCAACTGTACCTTAAAGGCTGAAGGCCAGGCTAAACCACTTTTGTTAGCACCTTCTTCGCTATAAACTCTATATTGACCAGCAATGGTACCTTTCGTTCTAATAACTAGCAGTTTTTTATTGTGATTTTTATCATCGATAAAACTATAAAATACTTTTTTGTGCATGCCATTTTCTTTATCATAAGTGACTAAATCACCTGTTTTTACTGTAGTATTGCTTCCAATATCTGTAGTACCGGTTTTAATATTAATATCAGAATCTGCGGCATTAGCGACAGGATTCATTAATATGGAACCTAGCAATAGTGTTGTTGTTACTGAGCTGACTATACGTGTTTTCATTTTCATCATCCTTCTATTTTTTTAAACGATTTGAGGAAACAATAATCAATATGTCAATTTAGAATATTGCAGTTGAGACATATCAAATATTTATAATCGTTTATATTAGTATATTTAATATAGCAACTGATAAATTACTGAGTGATGATGAGTGATTATTTTAAGAATATGTTTTTAACTTTTATTTAAAATTTGAAAGGAAGCATTTCAATTTCGAGGGTTAGTCAAAGTTGAATAAATTCTTTATGAAACAAGGAAAAGACATAGCTAATTTTATTAATTAATTTCTTTAAAACTAATTATTTGTTTGATTTAAAAATGTAATCGATTACAATATAAAAATACAAATATCTTAGAATTAAATCAATTAATTAACTATTAAATAAAAATTAACTATATATTAACTACTGTAAATTAATAAATAGAAATAGAGAAAAAGGGTATTAATTATGTTTGGAATTTCGTCGGGAATAAATTTTGCCATTACATAGAAATATCTAATAGATAACGAAAAAGTATCGTATGTATTTTTAATATAGTGTAAAATATTATATGTAAAATAAAATGTAGGTTTTTAGTTAGAGGCATTATAAGAAAATTTTGAGTATAGGTTAGCTTTTAATTATGAATCTTATTGAAATTTGATTAATAAAAATATGATAGGGGATTAAAATGAAACTATTTTATATCGTATTTCTTATTATTATATGGCTGAATATATTTTTAGGAAATGAAATCATCCATACACTGACTGTTTTAATAACAACATTGTATATTGTTAATTCAAGAAAGGGGATTAAAAATGACAGAGTTGAATAATATTATAAACTCTCTTCAATCTTTGTTTGAGTCTGAATCAGGCTATAAAATTTCGAAAAATTCAGGAGTTCCATATCAAACAGTACAAGATTTAAGAAATGGGAAAACCAAACTAGAAGATGCTAGATTTAGAACGATTATTAAACTTTATAGTTACTATGTCTCATTAAAAGAACATTAATCATGGGACAATAAAGTATTGCTATAATAATTGAATCATTAAATGAAGGAATAGAGCCTAAGACATAATAAATCAATGTCTTAGGCTCTACAATATTATATTGGTAGTAGTTGACCGAATGAAAATGCCCATGTAACAAGCATTTTTCAATTATAGGCGGGGCCCCAACATAGAGAAATTCAAAAAGAAATTCTACAGACAATGCAAGTTGGGATGGGGCCCCAACACATAAGCTGACGAAAAGTCAGCTTACAATAATGTGCAAGTTGGGGATGGGCCCCAACACAGAGAAATTCAAAAAGAAATTCTACAGACAATGCAAGTTGGCGGGGCCCCAACATAGAAGCTGGCGGAAAGTCAGCTTACAATAATGTGCAAGTTGGGGAGTGACAACGAAATAAATTTTATAAAATACCATTTCTATCACATTCCTACTCCCAATTCCATTTAAATTTATAGAAAATTTTACCTATTATATACATCATACACTTTAAAAATTATCATTTAAATAATCTGATTTGGAATTAAAGTGCATGAAGTATAAGTCACCTTCATATACTAATCAAAGAGGACGTCAACAGTTATTTTATTAGGATTTTTAACATAAACATTTGCTAGATCTGAATGTAATCTTTTGCTTAAATCAATAGTGTAGTTATTACCGCCACCGGTGATCTTAAGCTTACCTTTATTACGATTTTCGTTATATAATATTTTATTTTTTATTAACGCTTCTCGTGCACGGAAATCGATTTCTTTCAATGTTAATACTGGTTTATTGCCTTGGTATATTTTATGCGCACCAATAATCGTTTGTAGTTTATCTTTGTATTGCACAAAAAGATTATAAGTTTTATCAGAAGGTTTTGCGGCTGGTGTAACGCCACCTGTAAATGTCTCTCTATAAGACCACCATAACTGATCAGTATCTTTGTCTTTTAGTCCAAACACATCTACGTAACGATCTTTTAACTGATTAATATTTCCCCAACTTTCAGCGCCCCATAAAGATATATGTGCTGACCATGAATATCTCTTAAGTTCAACATAAATGTTTCCATTATCATATTGATATAGCCATTTATTTGAAAATGAAAAATGAGGCTGTGTGTAATATTTAATTAATTCATTGATGTTAGTTTCATCTTGACCAATACTATAAGCTTTAGCTTCAGAGTAAAAACTAAATACTGGTTTTTGATTTTGAGGTAATACAGTACCTAATAGTAATAATGTTGTCGTTAAAATTATATTTTTCGTGATGTTCTTACTCATTAGAACATCTCCTTTCAGAGGAATCATGATACGAGGAATAAGAAATTTAAATGTGAGCGAAGTCAATATAGTATTTGCGATTATTTTTATTAACTCCATTATTATTGTTAGTTTGATTTTTCGAGGATAACTTCAATTTTTGCATTTTGAGGTTTTTTAACATATCTATTTGCATCAGTTGATGGCAACCTTTTACTTAAATCTATTGTGTAGTTATTGTCTGCACCTGTTATTTTAATTTGTCCTTTATTATAAGAATTATTATATAATTTTTTACTTTTAATTAATGTTTGACGAATACGAAAATCTAATTCTTTTAAAGTTAAAACAGGCTTATTGCCTTCATAAACTGGAAATCCGCCAGTAAACGTTTCTGCTTTATCTTTATATGTTACATTCAGTTTATAGTGTTTATCGTTAGATGTTGCTGCAGGAGTAACACCACCAGTAAACGTTTCTTGAGATAATGCAAAAGAATCAATGGTTTCTTGGTCTTTTATGCCAAAAATATCAACGCTTTTATTTCTTAATTGGTTGATATTGCCCCAACTTTCAGGTCCATAAACTTGAATATGACTATACCAAGAAAACTGTAACAACGTTGCATGAATCGTACCGTTATCTTTTTGCCATAACGTACTGTTTGAGAAGGTTAAATATTTTTGCGAGTAATATTTAGTTAACTCATTTACGTTAGTTTCGTTTTGATTTATATAATAAGCTTTCGCTTCAGATGAAGAATTGATAGGTGTATTAGGAAATTGTGTAGATGCTGTACCTAATAGTAACAATGTTGTTGATAAAATAATTTTTTTCGTGATGTTATTGTTCATTCGAATTTCTCCTTTGAGTATTGTTGGAATGTTTAATTATAAAAAGGGGTTAATTAGATAATTGAAATTATCCGCATTTACAAAAGGTAATAGGTTAGTTAGATTTTTCGAGTATGACTTCAATTTGTGCATTTTTAGGATTTTTAACATAACGGTTTGTGTCAGTTAATTTTAACTTTTTACTTAAATCAATCGTGTAATTATTTCCATCAGCAGTTATCTTAATTTGACCTTTATTAAATTCTCCGTTATATAACTTTTTATTCTTTATTAATGTTTGACGAATACGGAAGTCTAATTCTTTTAGAGTTAATACTGGTTTATTTCCTTTGTAAAATTCATGTCCACCGATGATAGTTTGTTGTTTATCACTATATTTTAAAAATAGTCTATAAGGTTTATCAGATGAAGTAGCTGCTGGCGTAACACCACCAGTAAATGTTTCATCATAAGTCCAGTAACCTTCAACTGTGTCCTCATCTTTAGTTCCAAATATATCAACGTATTTATTTCTTAACTGATTAATGTTTCCCCAACTCTCGGATCCAAACACTTGAATATGACTATACCAAACCCACGTTTGCAATGTTGCATGAATGCTACCATTGGGCTTTTGCCATAACCATTTATTTGATAGTGATAAATGAGGCTGTGTATAATACTTTATTAACTCATTGATATTAGTCTCTTTTTCACTGATATTATAGGCTTTTGCTTCAGATGAAAAACTGATTGGTGTTTTAGGAAGTTGTGTAGATGTGGTTCCTAAAAGTAACAATGCTGTTGATAAAACTAATTTATTCATGATGTTCTTTTTCATATGAAAATCTCCTTTGCGTGAATTACCCAAAGTATATAAGCTATTACACCGATTCGGAATTAAATAAAAGCTAAAACTATGTTAAATAAACTTAAACAGTTAGTAGTGTTATTTAAGCAAAACTTATCATTTTTAAGTTTTGGACAGAAACAGTACCTAATAAAGTAGGCTGGAGTATATATTAAAAACGACACGTTAGAATTATTCTCTAATCAATTGCATTAAATTGTTTGATAATTGAATTTTCTAACTACTTGAAAAATAGTTATACTTTAAATGTAGTACTTATTTTAATTATTTCCTACTACTTAAATTTAATATTAATAAAATGTTCATTTAATTATTGATAAAATATTACAAATTTTAATAGTAGGTTGTGTTTATTCTGTATGCGCTTACAATTTAGGTGTAACTAAAATAAAAGGAGTTGTTATTAATGAAAAATTTACGAAACAGAAGTTTTTTAACTTTATTAGACTTTTCACGACAAGAGGTAGAATTCTTATTAACACTCTCCGAGGATTTAAAACGTGCTAAATATATTGGCACTGAAAAGCCTATGTTAAAAAATAAAAATATTGCACTGTTATTTGAAAAAGATTCTACAAGAACACGATGTGCATTTGAAGTTGCAGCGCATGATCAAGGTGCAAATGTAACTTATTTAGGCCCAACTGGATCACAAATGGGTAAAAAAGAAACAACTAAAGATACTGCACGTGTGCTTGGTGGAATGTATGATGGCATTGAATACCGTGGTTTTTCACAAAGAACAGTAGAAACTTTAGCTGAATATTCAGGCGTACCGGTGTGGAATGGTTTAACTGATGAAGATCATCCTACTCAAGTTCTTGCTGATTTCTTAACAGCAAAAGAAGTCTTAAAAAAAGATTATGCAGATATTAACTTTACATATGTTGGAGATGGTCGTAATAACGTTGCAAATGCATTAATGCAAGGTGCTGCCATTATGGGTATGAACTTCCATTTAGTTTGTCCAAAAGAATTAAATCCAACAGATGAATTATTAAATCGCTGTAAAAATATTGCCGCTGAAAATGGTGGCAACATATTAATCACAGATGATATTGACCAAGGTGTAAAAGGTTCGGATGTAATTTACACTGATGTTTGGGTATCAATGGGTGAACCTGATGAAGTATGGAAAGAACGACTTGAATTATTGAAACCATATCAAGTAAATAAAGAAATGATGGATAAAACTGGTAATCCAAATGTTATTTTTGAGCATTGCTTACCATCTTTCCATAATGCTGATACGAAAATTGGTCAACAAATTTTTGAAAAATATGGAATTCGAGAAATGGAAGTTACAGATGAAGTATTCGAAAGTAAAGCTTCAGTTGTATTCCAAGAAGCTGAGAACAGAATGCATACAATCAAAGCAGTGATGGTTGCTACATTGGGTGAATTTTAAATGATATAAGGAAGTGAATATGATGGCGAAAATAGTAGTAGCATTAGGTGGTAATGCTTTAGGAAAATCACCTCAAGAACAACTCGAGCTTGTTAAAAATACTGCGAAATCATTAGTAGGATTAATAACAAAAGGACATGAGATTGTTATTAGTCATGGTAATGGACCACAGGTTGGAAGCATTAATTTGGGACTTAACTATGCTGCAGAACATAACCAAGGTCCGGCATTTCCATTTGCTGAATGTGGCGCAATGAGTCAAGCTTACATCGGCTATCAATTACAAGAAAGCTTACAAAATGAATTGCATTCTATTGGAATAGATAAACAAGTGGTAACACTAGTGACACAAGTTGAAGTTGATGAAAATGATCCGGCATTTAACAATCCTTCAAAACCAATTGGGTTATTTTACAACAAAGAAGAAGCTAAACAAATTCAAAAAGAAAAAGGATTTATATTTGTTGAAGATGCTGGAAGAGGATATAGACGTGTTGTTCCTTCACCACAACCCATCTCTATTATTGAATTAGAGAGTATTAAAACACTTATTAAAAATGATACACTCGTTATTGCTGCTGGCGGTGGAGGTATACCAGTAATTAGAGAGCAACATGATGGTTTTAAAGGTATTGATGCAGTTATAGACAAAGATAAAACAAGTGCATTGTTGGGTGCTAATATTCAATGCGATCAATTGATTATTTTAACAGCAATTGATTATGTATATATTAATTTTAACACTGAAAACCAACAGCCTTTGAAAACAACAAATGTTGATGAATTAAAACGATATATAGACGAAAATCAATTTGCAAAAGGAAGTATGTTACCAAAAATTGAAGCAGCCATATCATTTATTGAAAACAATCCAAAAGGAAGTGTGCTTATAACATCATTAAATGAATTAGATGCTGCCTTAGAGGGTAAAGTAGGTACTGTGATTAAAAAGTAATTGAATTGAAACGCTTTTCAATTACTATATGTCAAATGCATGATTTTTATTATTTATGTGCACCCCCTGAAAATAATGCCTCTATTTTGATGCGGGGTGCACTTTCTTAATTTATATTTATAAAATCTTTAAGGTAGAAATGCTAGGTTAAATGTCGAAGGAGATGAAACCGTGGAAAATACAATTAATGAAAGTGAAAAGAAAAAACGATTTAAATTAAAAATGCCAGGTGCATTTATGATTTTATTCATTTTAACGGTTGTTGCAGTTATAGCAACATGGGTTATTCCTGCTGGTGCATATTCTAAACTTTCTTACGAACCTTCATCCCAAGAACTAAAGATAGTTAACCCTCATAACCAAGTGAAAAAGGTTCCGGGTACGCAACAGGAACTAGACAAAATGGGGGTTAAAATTAAGATTGAACAATTTAAATCAGGTGCAATTAATAAGCCAGTATCAATTCCGAATACTTATGAAAGATTAAAGCAACATCCAGCTGGACCAGAACAAATAACAAGTAGCATGGTTGAAGGTACGATAGAAGCGGTCGATATCATGGTATTCATTCTTGTACTAGGGGGACTTATTGGCGTAGTTCAAGCCAGTGGTTCTTTTGAATCGGGATTGTTAGCTTTAACGAAGAAAACAAAAGGGCATGAATTTATGCTAATTGTGTTTGTATCAATACTAATGATTATCGGCGGGACGTTATGTGGTATTGAAGAAGAAGCTGTAGCATTCTATCCGATTTTAGTCCCTATATTTATAGCGTTAGGATACGATTCTATCGTTTCAGTTGGTGCCATATTCCTTGCCAGCTCTGTCGGTAGTACATTTTCAACTATTAACCCGTTCTCGGTTGTAATTGCCTCTAATGCCGCTGGTACAACTTTTACGGATGGCTTGTATTGGAGAATAGGTGCTTGTATTGTCGGTGCGATTTTTGTTATTAGTTATTTATATTGGTACTGTAAAAAAATTAAAAACGATCCTAAAGCGTCATATTCTTATGAAGACAAAGATGCTTTTGAACAGCAATGGTCTGTATTAAAAGATGACGATAGTGCCCATTTTACTTTGCGTAAGAAGATAATCCTTACATTATTTGTACTACCATTTCCAATTATGGTATGGGGAGTTATGACGCAAGGTTGGTGGTTCCCAGTTATGGCTTCAGCATTTTTAATATTTACAATTATAATAATGTTTATTGCTGGGACAGGTAAATCTGGATTGGGAGAAAAAGGAACTGTAGATGCATTTGTCAATGGCGCATCAAGTTTAGTAGGTGTATCTTTAATTATTGGCTTAGCTCGAGGTATTAATTTAGTGTTGAATGAAGGTATGATTTCAGATACAATCTTACACTTTTCATCATCTTTAGTTCAACATATGAGTGGACCATTATTTATCATCGTATTACTATTTATTTTCTTCTGTTTAGGTTTTATCGTGCCATCATCTTCTGGATTAGCGGTATTATCAATGCCTATCTTTGCACCACTAGCTGATACAGTAGGTATACCAAGATTCGTCATCGTTACGACATATCAATTTGGTCAATATGCGATGTTATTCTTAGCGCCGACTGGACTTGTTATGGCCACACTACAAATGTTAAACATGCGATATTCACATTGGTTCCGATTTGTATGGCCGGTAGTTGCTTTTGTATTGATTTTCGGTGGCGGAGTACTAATTACGCAAGTACTAATTTATTCATAATTTGAAATGATATATTATAAAAATACTAATTGGGTTTTATGCATCTCGTAGGTTTGTAGAAATACTAAACTAAGCGAGGTGCATTATTATTTTTGATTAAGAAAATAATGACGGTAATGATAACACTAGTAAGTAATTGATACAATGCTCTATTTAATAATGATATTTTTAAAATTTGTTTTTAATGTAATGTTAGATCTATGGTATATTATATTTATCGTGGTAAATATGTATTTGCTGTAAACAGTTTTTGTAACACATGACACATATGGTTGTGAAAATAGCATATATAAAGGATGGCTATAAATGACACATTTGACAAAGGTTTTAGATACACTAACTGGAATATGCGTAGTATTATTATTTAGTAAATATTTTGTGGCGTATGCAAATATGGTGTTTGATTGGAATTTAAGATGGTATTTGCTAGAAAACATACCACATTTGCCAATTATATTATTTATTCTGATGTTTATTTTCGGAGTACCTTCTGAAATGATAAAAGATAGGCAAAGGAAAAATAACGGTGTTTAATTTATCGATATTTAGAGGTGATAAAATTTGTCAACTATTACAAAGACTAAAATAAAAATCTTTATTAATTATTTTATTGGTATATTAGCCTTGGCGTTTGCTGCTTATATATTATTTAAATAAAGGTTAGAGTGAAACGTGTTTATGAACTAGACGTTCTAGTATAGTTACTACAGCTTTAGTCAGAAGGTATCATTGATAAGATCATATTAAATCAAAGAGGCATTGATATACACTAAAAAGAGGCAAGATTACCTGCCTCTTTTTAGTTATTAAATATACGTGTTAATTCTTGGTAATAGTGTTACTGAGACGCATTACGAAGAAATTTATCTTGATTTTCCTTTTTTAAAAAGAAGTGAAGATATCCTATAAAGACTCTAAGTACTATTACAGTGGCTAATAACACTTCGATAAACAAAAGACCTTTCCAAATGTCTGGAAACATAAGTACAGGCAAACTGTTCTTTAAAGCAGTTGCTGAGATTACTAAAGGGAATGTGAAAGCTGAAAATACGGGCGAAAAAGGTTCTTTTAGTAATTTAGGCAATTGTATAATGATATAAAAATAAAATATTTGAGCTAATATTAAAAATATAATTACGATAAAAGCATTCGCCTTAGGAAAGGCTATAACATATGCTGCAGCGACTAAAGAAAATGGTGCACAAATTGTCGATGTGTTCGGTTTGATTGACGTCTGCAAAGGAAATGCTTTTAATCGCTTGAAAACTATAGGTAAGACAATACAAGTAGCTACAAAGCCATATATTACTGTTAATTGACCTATGAAAAAATATCCGCTAACGGGTGCCGTCAATCCTGCGATAGCAATACCAATAAAAAGTACAGTCCACGAAGGATAAACATTTTCAAGTGAAAAATCTTTTAAATATTTTATTGAAAAAATAATCATATGCGTCATAATTCCCACAAGGCATAAAATCCAAATAGGCGTTATTAAGCTATTGATAAAAGTTATGTTACTAAAAAATGTATTTAAATAAGTAGTACCTAAAAAGCCAGACATGAAAAATGTTGTGAACACTGATGAAACTAGAGGACTGTTTAATTGTTCTTTCACATTATTAAAATATTTGATCATAGTACATAAAAGGTGAATCCAAATCAAGAAAGCAAAGATTCCGCAAACAGCGTTTAAAGTAAGAGATAAGTCTTTTAATAGATTACCCAGGCCTAATAATCCTAAGACTAGTCCTGACGTTACTAGAGGTGCTTTTTGAAGTCTCATGATTTACAACCTTTCTTATGTGATTTTCTTCACTAATTATATCATGATAGCTATGGCCAATTAATAAGAAGAGTGTGTACTATTACGTTATTAGAGTATGTATATTGGATTGATAGACACATAATTGACATTTAAATCTCAAAATTAATGATATTTGAGGTATGCTTTGCAACCTAAATATTGGAATATGTGGAAAAGTAATTATTTAATTTAAATGATGATTGAAGATTTACAAGGGGGTGTACAAAATGAGAAATCAAATTCAAAAACTATTAGACAGTGATTTGAGCAGTTTACATATATCGAAACAAACAGGAGTTCCACAAAGCACAATACACAGAATGAGAAAAAATGAAAGATCATTAGACAATATGTCATTGAAAAACGCTGAACTACTTTATAAATTTGCCAATAGTATATTTAGCAATGAAAATTAAGAAGAATAATTAGTGAGTTAAATAATTAAAAAACCACGTCTCGATGGACGTGGTTATTTTTTTTAGATGTATATAATTATAGGATTTCGGGCCCCTGAAAAGTCCCTAAAATTTTGAATAGTATCAAAATCTATAGGAATAATATAATAATAAAAATCTCTACGCATGCAAATGGTGAGTGTTAAAAATCTTGGTGTAGTGTTGGTGTAGTTCAGGTGCAGTATAGATGAAATTTGAGCACAAAATTACTTAATTAAAAATGTATAAACAAGTGTCAGACGCGTGTCAATTGTGTGTCAAAAAATTCTATAACGAATAAGCATGCTTGTTTTAATTACTGTATTTTCGGGGCTTATGCGGGGGACGTTTTGGTGACGCATCATACTATATTACTGAAATTCAAAACAAAAAGAGCCCCGTAATCACGGAACTCTTTTGTTTGGTAATGCGTATAAAAATACCTATAAACGTCCTGGGAGGGATTCGAACCCCCGACCGATGGCTTAGAAGGCCATTGCTCTATCCAGCTGAGCTACCAGGACACGTTTAACAACACAAGAATTATTATATCTAAATGAACTTAAATTAGCAATACCTTGTAAATAAAAAATGTTTATATTTTTCACTATTATAGAGCTATTTATCTAAAAAGGTTCAATAAGACTTAAATACGAATTCAGGCAACTTAATTGTGTTAAATACAGTTTTGAATGCCTAACTGTATTTCTTTTCTCTTTAAAATACAGTTAAGTACATTATAAGATGTTGTGCGGATAAACAAACTAATTGCATCAAATTTATTTTAAAATAACAACAACAAAACGTTAAGCGAATAACATTTCGGTGATTTAAAAGCTACGCACGTTTTTGTTATCTTCAAATTTAAATTTTAAGGAGTGTTTTCAATGGAAGGTTTATTTAACGCAATTAAAGATACCGTAACTGCAGCAATTAATAATGATGGCGCAAAATTAGGCACAAGCATTGTGAGCATCGTTGAAAATGGCGTAGGTTTATTAGGTAAATTATTCGGATTCTAATATCAATATGTTATGTAAGTAATCAGGATTATTTCAAAGGTGAGGGAGAGATTTAAATGACTGGACTAGCAGAAGCAATCGCAAATACTGTGCAAGCTGCACAACAACATGATAGTGTGAAATTAGGCACAAGTATCGTAGACATCGTTGCTAACGGTGTGGGTTTACTAGGTAAATTATTTGGATTCTAATATAATAACTAATATTCTTTAAAATAAACTGGGTGAGCATACTTTAATGTTATGCACTCAGTTTATTTTATTTGCAGAAATTTGAGCCTCTGTTAAGATTTAGATACATAGACAATATAGGAGATGGGGAAATTGGGATATAAAAATATTTTGATAGACTTTGATGATACAATTGTTGATTTTTATGATGCAGAAGAATGGGCGTTTTACTATATGGCGAATGTTTTTAATCATAAAGCAACAAAGGATGATTTTTTAACATTTAAAAAAATCAATCACCAACATTGGGAAGCTTTTCAACAAAATAAATTAACGAAGTCTGAAGTATTATCAGAACGATTTGTGAATTACTTCAAACATCATCAAATGGAAGTTGATGGGCATCGTGCAGATGTGTTATTTAGAAATGGATTAGCAGAAGCTAAAGTTAAATACTTTGATCAAACATTAGAAACAATTGTCGAATTATCGAAAAGACATGATTTATATATTGTTACTAATGGTGTAACCGAAACGCAAAAGAGAAGGTTAAATCAGACGCCGTTACATAAATATATTAAAAAGATATTTATATCTGAGGAAACAGGATATCAAAAACCTAATCCGGAATTTTTTAATTATGTTTTTAATGATATTGGTGAGGATGAAAGACAGCACTCGATTATAGTTGGAGATTCTTTAACATCTGACATTCTAGGTGGAATCAATGCGGGTATAGCTACTTGCTGGTTTAATTTTAGAGGGTTTGATCATAATCCAGGAATTATACCTGATTATGAAATTAATTCATGGAAACAACTAAATGATATTGTACGTTAAGACAAATAATTTGAAAAAGATTTACTTATATTAGCTTAAGAAAGTAATTGTAAAAAAGACACTACGAAAAGATGCATTTTCATGCTCGTAGTGTCGAATATTATTGTCTTATGGTTTCCACAATAAGACATCATGTCCCTCTATATTTTTAGCTTCCACATCTGTAAATCCATGATGTAAAAAGAAATCCTTAGAATCATTTCTGCCAATGGCTTTAATTGGCATGTTGAAACTCTTTGCAAAATCAATCAATTCTGAAGCGTACCCTCTGTTTTGATATTTTGGTAATACTTCTAACTTCCATAATAATATATAATCTTCAAAATCTGGGAAGTAGATTTCTTCGACATCACCTTTTTTTAGTAATGCCATTCTAGCTCCTAATTGATCTCCGACAAATATGCCATAAAATGGTGAATCTGAACTTGCATCAATCATTTGACCGTTTAACTCATTGACCATGTATAAGTCTTTGTTGCCAAACGCTCTAAAGTTTTCGAATAATTCGTCAGTTTTGTAATTAATTTCAAGACGTTTGATTTCACTCATATTTATCTACCCCTTATTTGTTTACTACTATTATTATACATTAAACCACTTGTGTTTTTCATTGATTTGAAAATGTAAAACAATGAATATTATAAATTTTCCATGATTAAATTGATTTTCAAGCCGTAAAATTGTCAATCACCGGTATAGACTTTATACTATAGTTTGTAATCGCGTACTTAAGGAGAAAAAACATGGACTGTAAAGTAGTTAGTTTAAATGAAAAAGATCAGTTTATACCAAAAATAAAGAGCAGTGACCCTGTAATAACAGGATTATTTCAATATGATGCAGCTCAACAAACTAGTTTTGAAAAAAGGATGTCTAAAGAAAATAATGGAAGAGAAGCGGCATTAGCGAATGTTATTCGTGAATATATGAGTGATTTAAAGCTTTCAAGTGAACAAGAATTAAACATACAACATTTAGCTAATGGTTCAAAAGTTGTGATTGGTGGACAACAAGCAGGGCTTTTCGGGGGACCATTGTATACATTCCATAAAATATTTTCAATCATTACTTTATCTAAGGAATTAACGGATACACATAAGCAACAAGTAGTACCAGTTTTTTGGATTGCAGGAGAAGATCATGATTTCGATGAAGTGAATCATACATTTGTTTATAACGAAAATCATGGGTCGCTGCATAAGGTTAAATATCATACAATGGAGATGCCAGAGACGACTGTCTCTAGATATTATCCTGATAAGGCTGAATTGAAACAAACTTTAAAAACGATGTTCATTCATATGAAAGAAACTGTTCATACACAAGGTCTACTGGAGATTTGTGACAGAATTATTGACCAATATGACTCGTGGACTGATATGTTTAAAGCACTACTGCATGAAACATTTAAAGCATATGGCGTTCTATTTATAGATGCGCAGTTTGAGCCGTTAAGAAAAATGGAAGCGCCTATGTTTAAAAAGATTTTGAAAAAACATCAGTTGCTTGATGATGCTTTTAGAGCAACACAACAACGTACTCAAAATCAAGGCTTGAATGCGATGATACAAACAGATACAAATGTTCATTTATTCTTACATGATGAAAATATGCGTCAATTAGTTTCGTATGATGGTAAACATTTTAAATTAAATAAAACAGATAAGACATATATAAAGGAAGAAATTATAAATATTGCGGAAAATCAACCTGAATTATTTTCTAATAATGTAGTGACAAGACCATTAATGGAAGAATGGTTATTTAACACGGTGGCATTTGTTGGAGGACCGAGTGAAATTAAGTACTGGGCTGAACTAAAAGATGTATTTGAACTATTTGATGTTGAAATGCCTATCGTGATGCCAAGGCTTAGAATTACTTATTTAAATGACCGTATTGAAAAATTACTTTCGAAATACAATATTCCATTAGAAAAAGTGTTAGTCGATGGTGTTGAAGGAGAAAGAAGTAAGTTTATTAGAGAACAAGCATCACATCAATTTATTGAAAAGGTAGAAGGTATGATTGAACAACAGCGTCGTCTAAACCAAGACTTATTAGATGAAGTGGCGGGGAATCAAAATAATATTAACCTTGTGAATAAAAATAATGAAATTCATATACAACAGTATGATTATTTGTTAAAACGTTATCTTTTAAACATTGAAAGAGAAAACGACATCAGTATGAAGCAATTTAGAGAAATTCAAGAAACACTCCATCCAATGGGAGGATTACAAGAAAGAATATGGAATCCACTTCAAATTTTGAATGATTTTGGGACAGATGTGTTCAAGCCCTCCACCTATCCACCACTTTCTTACACTTTTGATCATATTATTATAAAACCTTAATATACCAAGGGTTTAGCCCGATTTATCTTAATGATAAATCGGGCATTTTTTTGTTTTTTAAAATAAATTTCACAAATTTTGTATAAATAGTGGTGGATAGTGGGGAGATGTGGTAAATTATATATAAGGTGAGGTGATAAAAAATGTTCATGGGAGAATACGATCATCAATTAGATACAAAAGGACGTATGATTATACCGTCCAAGTTTCGTTATGACTTAAATGAGCGTTTTATTATCACAAGAGGCCTTGATAAATGTTTATTCGGTTACACTCTAGACGAATGGCAACAGATTGAAGAGAAAATGAAAACCTTACCTATGACAAAAAAAGACGCACGTAAGTTTATGCGTATGTTCTTCTCTGGTGCTGTTGAAGTAGAACTTGATAAGCAAGGGCGTATTAACATCCCTCAAAACTTGAGGAAATACGCTAATTTAACTAAAGAATGTACAGTAATCGGTGTTTCAAATCGTATTGAGATTTGGGATAGAGAAACTTGGAATGATTTCTATGAAGAATCTGAAGAAAGTTTCGAAGATATTGCTGAAGATTTAATAGATTTTGATTTTTAAAATGGAGGAATTGAAGTGTTTCATCATATCAGCGTTATGTTAAACGAAACCATTGATTATTTAAATGTAAAAGAAAATGGTGTGTACATTGACTGTACGCTAGGTGGAGCGGGACATGCCCTTTATTTACTAAATCAATTAAATGACGACGGAAGATTAATAGCAATCGATCAAGACCAAACTGCAATTGATAATGCTAAAGAGGTATTAAAGGATCATTTGCATAAGGTGACTTTTGTTCATAGCAACTTCCGTGAATTAACTCAAATATTAAAAGACTTAAACATTGAAAAAGTAGATGGAATTTATTACGACTTGGGTGTTTCAAGCCCACAACTCGACATTCCAGAACGAGGATTCAGTTATCACCATGACGCAACATTAGACATGCGTATGGACCAAACACAAGAACTAACAGCATATGAAATTGTTAACAATTGGTCATATGAAGCGTTAGTGAAGATTTTTTATCGCTATGGCGAGGAGAAATTTTCAAAACAGATAGCTCGAAGAATCGAAGCACATCGCGAACAACAACCAATAACAACAACATTAGAATTAGTTGACATTATAAAAGAAGGTATTCCTGCGAAAGCAAGAAGAAAAGGCGGACATCCTGCAAAACGAGTATTTCAAGCACTACGAATTGCAGTAAACGATGAATTGTCAGCTTTTGAAGATTCAATAGAACAAGCGATTGAATTAGTGAAAGTAGACGGCAGGATTTCGGTAATCACTTTCCATTCTTTAGAAGATCGTTTATGTAAACAGGTGTTCCAAGAATATGAAAAAGGTCCAGAGGTACCAAGAGGATTACCAGTTATACCAGAAGCATATACACCTAAGTTAAAACGTGTTAATCGTAAACCGATTACCGCTACAGAAGAAGATTTAGATGACAATAACAGAGCACGAAGCGCGAAATTACGTGTAGCTGAAATACTTAAATAAGGAGCAATTTATAATGGCTGTAGAAAAAGTGTACCAACCATATGACGAACAAGTTTATAATAGTATACCGAAGCAACAACCACAAACTAAGCCCGAAAAGAAGACTGTTTCGAGAAAAGTGGTTGTACAATTAACTAAATTTGAAAAAGTTTTATACATAACTTTGATTACTGTAATTGCTATGTTAAGTATTTATATGCTATCTTTAAAAATGGATGCGTATGATACGCGAGGAAAGATTGCAGATTTAGATTATAAAATAGATAAACAATCAAGTGAAAACAGTGCTTTACAATCTGAAATCAAAAAGAATTCTTCTTATGAACGCATATACGAAAAGGCTAAGAAACAGGGGATGAGCCTTGAGAACGATAATGTAAAGGTAGTGCGTAGTAATGGCGAAGCAAAAAATTAAAATTAAAAAAAATAAAATAGGGGCAGTCCTACTTGTTGGTTTATTCGGACTGCTCTTTTTTATATTGGTTTTAAGAATTTCATATATCATGATTACTGGACATTCTAATGGTCAAGATTTAGTCATGAAGGCAAATGAAAAGTATTTAGTTAAGAATGCACAACAACCAGAACGAGGAAAGATATATGATCGTAATGGTAAAGTGCTAGCAGAAGATGTAGAAAGATATAAACTTGTTGCAGTAATAGATAAAAAGGCGAGTGCCAATTCTAAAAAGCCTAGGCATGTAGTTGATAAAAAAGAGACTGCAAAGAAATTATCTACAGTCATTGATATGAAGCCAGAGGAAATTGAAAAGAGACTTAGTCAAAAGAAAGCTTTCCAAATTGAATTTGGACGCAAAGGAACAAATTTAACGTATCAGGATAAATTGAAAATAGAGAAAATGAATTTGCCTGGTATTTCTTTATTGCCTGAAACAGAACGCTTTTATCCAAATGGCAATTTTGCATCACACTTAATTGGTAGAGCTCAGAAAAATCCGGATACTGGTGAACTTAAAGGTGCGCTTGGAGTTGAAAAGATTTTTGATAGTTATTTAAGTGGATCTAAAGGATCATTGAGATATATTCATGATATTTGGGGATATATTGCACCAAATACTAAAAAAGAGAAGCAGCCTAAACGTGGTGATGATGTCCATTTAACAATCGATTCAAATATTCAAGTATTTGTTGAAGAAGCTTTAGATGGCATGGTTGAAAGATACCAGCCGAAAGATTTATTTGCGGTTGTCATGGATGCTAAAACTGGAGAAATTTTAGCATACAGTCAGCGACCAACATTTAATCCTGAAACTGGTAAAGACTTTGGTAAAAAGTGGGCAAATGACCTTTATCAAAACACATACGAGCCTGGATCAACATTTAAATCATATGGGTTAGCAGCTGCTATTCAAGAAGGTGTTTTTGATCCTGATAAGAAATATAAATCTGGACATAGAGATATTATGGGTTCACGTATTTCAGACTGGAATAGAGTCGGTTGGGGTGAAATCCCAATGTCACTCGGATTTACTTATTCATCTAATACATTGATGATGCATTTACAAGATTTAGTTGGTGCAGACAAAATGAAATCTTGGTATGAACGATTTGGATTTGGAAAATCAACTAAAGGTATGTTTGATGGAGAAGCACCTGGTCAAATTGGATGGAGTAATGAGTTACAACAAAAAACGTCATCATTTGGTCAATCGACAACTGTAACACCTGTTCAAATGTTACAGGCGCAATCAGCGTTCTTTAATGATGGTAATATGTTAAAACCATGGTTTGTGAATAGCGTTGAAAATCCTGTTAGTAAAAGACAATTTTATAAAGGGCAAAAACAAATCGCAGGCAAGCCAATAACAAAAGATACTGCTGAAAAAGTTGAAAAGCAATTGGATTTAGTTGTGAATAGTAAGAAGAGTCACGCTGCAAACTATCGTATTGATGGTTATGAGGTCGAAGGTAAGACTGGTACAGCACAAGTCGCTGCACCTAATGGTGGTGGATACGTTAAAGGTCCAAACCCATATTTTGTAAGTTTTATGGGTGACGCGCCGAAAAAAAATCCTAAAGTTATTGTATACGCTGGTATGAGCTTGGCACAAAAAAATGACCAAGAAGCTTATGAATTAGGTGTTAGTAAAGCGTTTAAACCAATAATGGAAAATACTTTGAAATATTTAAATGTAGGTAAATCAAAAGATGACACATCTAATGCAGAGTATAGTAAAGTGCCAGATGTTGAAGGTCAAGACAAACAAAAAGCTATTGATAATATGAGTGCAAAATCATTAGAACCAGTTACTATCGGTTCTGGCACACAAATAAAAGCACAATCTATAAAAGCAGGGAATAAAGTCTTACCTCATAGTAAAGTACTGTTATTAACAGACGGAGACATAACTATGCCTGACATGTCAGGATGGACGAAAGAAGATGTCATTGCTTTTGAAAACCTAACAAATATTAAAGTAAATTTAAAAGGTAGCGGTTTTGTGTCCCACCAATCAATTAGTAAGGGACAAAAACTTACTGAAAAAGATAAAATAGACGTAGAATTTTCATCAGAGAATGTAGACAGCAATTCGACGAATAATTCTGATTCAAATTCAGATGATAAGAAGAAATCTGACAGTAAAACTGACAAGGATAAGTCGGACTAACAAGAATGGCTACATTAAATAAGGGTGTATTGTCACTATTTGTTTTTACTAAAGTAATGCTGTGATAGAAAACAACATCTTCATTTAATCTTTATAAATAAGTGTTGATAGAGAATTTTAAGGTAGACGAGGTCAGATTAACTTGTTTGTTATAGGCAAACTTTTTATACTGGCCTCTTATGCCGTAAAAAAGAAAAATTATAAATTTTGATTACAACTTTGTTTATTTAATTGAAAAATTGATAATATATTAGTGGTTAAAAAAGTCTGGATTAAGAAGAGGAGATAGTTATGATTTTTGTATATGCGTTATTAGCGCTAGTGATTACATTTGTTTTGGTACCTGTTTTAATACCTACATTAAAAAGGATGAAATTTGGTCAAAGTATTCGAGAAGAAGGTCCACAAAGCCATATGAAGAAGACTGGTACACCAACGATGGGTGGACTAACATTTCTATTAAGTATTGTGATAACGTCTTTGGTGGCTATTATATTTGTAGATCAAGCTAATCCAATCATACTGTTATTATTTGTGACGATTGGTTTTGGGTTAATTGGTTTTATAGATGATTATATTATTGTTGTTAAAAAGAATAACCAAGGTTTAACAAGTAAACAGAAGTTTTTGGCGCAAATTGGTATTGCGATTATATTCTTTGTTTTAAGTAATGTGTTTCATTTGGTGAATTTTTCTACGAGCATACATATTCCATTTACGAATGTAGCAATCCCACTATCATTTGCATATGTTATTTTCATTGTTTTTTGGCAAGTAGGTTTTTCTAATGCGGTAAATTTAACAGATGGTTTAGATGGATTAGCAACTGGACTGTCAATTATCGGATTTACAATGTATGCCATCATGAGCTTTGTGTTAGGAGAAACGGCAATTGGTATTTTCTGTATCATTATGTTGTTTGCACTTTTAGGATTTTTACCATATAACATTAACCCTGCTAAAGTGTTTATGGGAGATACAGGTAGCTTAGCTTTAGGTGGTATATTTGCTACCATTTCAATCATGCTTAATCAGGAATTATCATTAATTTTTATAGGTTTAGTATTCGTAATTGAAACATTATCTGTTATGTTACAAGTCGCTAGCTTTAAATTGACTGGAAAGCGTATATTTAAAATGAGTCCGATTCATCATCATTTTGAATTGATAGGATGGAGCGAATGGAAAGTAGTTACAGTATTTTGGGCTGTTGGTCTGATTTCAGGTTTAATCGGTTTATGGATTGGAGTGCATTAAGATGCTTAATTATACAGGGTTAGAAAATAAAAATGTATTAGTTGTCGGATTGGCAAAAAGTGGTTATGAAGCAGCTAAATTATTAAGTAAATTAGGTGCGAATGTAACTGTCAATGATGGAAAAGACTTATCACAAGATGCTCATGCAAAAGATTTAGAATCTATGGGCATTTCTGTTGTAAGTGGAAGTCATCCATTAACGTTGCTTGATAATAATCCAATAATTGTTAAAAATCCTGGAATACCTTATACAGTATCTATTATTGATGAAGCAGTGAAACGAGGTTTGAAAATTTTAACAGAAGTTGAGTTAAGTTATCTAATCTCTGAAGCACCAATCATAGCTGTAACGGGTACAAATGGTAAAACGACAGTTACTTCTCTAATTGGAGATATGTTTAAAAAAAGTCGCTTAACTGGAAGATTATCCGGCAATATTGGTTATGTTGCATCTAAAGTAGCACAAGAAGTAAAGCCTACAGATTATTTAGTTACAGAGTTGTCGTCATTCCAGTTACTTGGAATCGAAAAGTATAAACCACACATTGCTATAATTACTAACATTTATTCGGCGCATCTAGATTACCATGAAAATTTAGAAAACTATCAAAATGCTAAAAAGCAAATATATAAAAATCAAACGGAAGAAGATTATTTGATTTGTAATTATCATCAAAGACAAGTGATAGAGTCGGAAGAATTAAAAGCTAAGACATTGTATTTCTCAACTCAACAAGAAGTTGATGGTATTTATATTAAAGATGGTTTTATCGTTTATAAAGGTGTTCGTATTATTAACACTGAAGATTTAGTATTGCCTGGTGAACATAATTTAGAAAATATATTAGCAGCTGTGCTTGCTTGTATTTTAGCTGGTGTACCTATTAAAGCAATTATTGATAGTTTAACTACATTTTCAGGAATAGAGCATAGATTGCAATATGTTGGTACTAATAGAACTAATAAATATTATAATGATTCCAAAGCAACAAACACGCTAGCAACACAGTTTGCCTTAAATTCATTTAATCAACCAATCATTTGGTTATGTGGTGGTTTGGATCGAGGGAATGAATTTGACGAACTCATTCCTTATATGGAAAATGTTCGCGCGATGGTTGTATTCGGACAAACGAAAGCTAAGTTTGCTAAACTAGGTAATAGTCAAGGGAAATCGGTCATTGAAGCGAACAATGTCGAAGACGCTGTTGATAAAGTACAAGATATTATAGAACCAAATGATGTTGTATTATTGTCACCTGCTTGTGCGAGTTGGGATCAATATAGTACTTTTGAAGAGCGTGGAGAGAAATTTATTGAAAGATTCCGTGCCCATTTACCATCTTATTAAAGGGTGTGAGTATTGATGGATGATAAAACGAAGAACGATCAACAAGAATCAAATGAAGATAAAGATGAATTAGAATTATTTACGAGGAATACATCTAAGAAAAGACGGCAAAGAAAAAGATCAAAGGCTACACATTTTTCTAATCAAAATAAAGATGATACATCTCAACAAGCTGATTTTGATGAAGAAATTTACTTGATAAATAAAGACTTCAAAAAAGAAGAAAGCAATGATAAAAATAATGATTCTGCTTCTAGTCATGCGAATGATAATAATATCGATGATTCTACAGACTCTAATATTGAAAATGAGGATTATAGATATAATCAAGAAATTGACGACCAAAATGAATCGAATGTAATTTCAGTCGACAACGAACAACCTCAATCAGCTCCTAAAGAACAAAATAGCGACTCGATTGATGAGGAAACAGTAACGAAAAAAGAACGAAAAAGTAAAGTAACACAATTAAAGCCATTAACACTTGAAGAAAAGCGGAAGTTAAGACGTAAGCGACAAAAGCGAATCCAATACAGTGTTATTACAATATTGGTATTGTTGATTGCTGTTATATTAATTTACATGTTTTCACCACTTAGTAAAATTGCGCATGTAAATATAAATGGAAATAATCACGTTAGTACTTCAAAGATAAACAAAGTTTTAGGTGTTAAAAATGATTCAAGGATGTATACGTTTAGTAAAAAAAATGCTATTAATGATCTCGAAGAGGATCCATTAATCAAAAGTGTTGAGATACACAAGCAATTACCAAACACATTAAACGTAGATATCACAGAAAATGAAATTATTGCTTTAGTGAAATATAAAGGTAAATATTTACCTTTATTAGAAAATGGTAAATTGCTTAAAGGTTCAAATGATGTCAAAATTAATGATGCACCTGTCATGGATGGTTTCAAAGGTACAAAAGAAGATGATATGATTAAGGCGTTATCTGAAATGACACCTGAAGTTAGACGATATATTGCCGAAGTGACATACGCCCCAAGTAAAAACAAACAAAGCAGAATTGAATTGTTTACGACAGATGGACTTCAAGTAATCGGTGATATTTCGACGATATCTAAGAAAATGAAATATTATCCGCAGATGTCACAATCATTATCAAGGGATAGTTCGGGTAAACTAAAAACACGAGGCTATATTGATTTATCAGTCGGTGCTTCATTTATCCCATACCGTGGAAACACGTCTAGTCAATCAGAAAGCGATAAAAATGTGACTAAATCATCTCAAGAGGAAAATCAAGCAAAAGAAGAATTACAAAGCGTTTTAAACAAAATTAACAAACAATCAAGTAAGAATAATTAAAAAATTTTGATATTGTCTATGTTTATAGTTCACAAGCCATTCAACGTATTGTAAACTAAGGATAGTGTATTTTTTTAATAGTAATTTGTCAGGAGGTGCCTATCTATGGAAGAACATTACTACGTAAGTATTGATATTGGATCATCAAGCGTAAAAACAATAGTAGGCGAGAAATTTCACAATGGTATAAATGTGATAGGTACAGGACAAACCTACACGAGCGGTATAAAAAATGGTTTAATTGATGATTTTGATATTGCGCGACAAGCAATCAAAGACACAATTAAAAAGGCATCAATCGCTTCGGGTGTTGATATTAAAGAAGTTTTCCTGAAATTACCTATCATTGGAACGGAAGTTTATGATGAATCAAATGAAATCGACTTTTATGAGGATACAGAAATCAACGGTTCACATATCGAAAAAGTATTAGAAGGTATTAGAGAAAAAAATGATGTGCAAGAAACAGAAGTAATTAATGTGTTCCCGATTCGTTTTATAGTCGATAAAGAAAATGAGGTTTCAGACCCTAAAGAATTAATTGCCAGACATTCATTAAAGGTTGAAGCAGGCGTAATTGCTATTCAAAAATCGATTTTAATTAATATGATTAAATGCGTAGAAGCATGTGGTGTTGATGTATTAGATGTTTACTCTGATGCATATAACTATGGTTCAATCCTAACAGCTACTGAAAAAGAGTTAGGTGCATGTGTCATTGATATTGGTGAAGACGTTACGCAAGTTGCTTTTTATGAACGCGGTGAATTAGTAGATGCTGATTCTATCGAAATGGCAGGGCGTGATATTACAGACGATATTGCACAAGGATTAAACACTTCTTATGAAACTGCTGAAAAAGTTAAACACCAATATGGTCATGCATTCTATGATTCTGCTTCAGATCAAGATATCTTCACTGTTGAACAGGTTGATAGTGATGAAACAGTACAGTATACTCAAAAAGATTTGAGTGACTTTATTGAAGCGCGTGTAGAAGAAATATTCTTCGAAGTATTTGATGTTTTACAAGATTTAGGATTAACAAAAGTAAATGGTGGGTTTATTGTAACTGGTGGATCTGCAAACTTACTTGGCGTAAAAGAATTATTATCAGATATGGTAAGTGAAAAAGTTAGAATTCACACGCCATCACAAATGGGAATTAGAAAACCTGAATTTTCTTCAGCAATTTCTACAATTTCTAGTAGTATCGCTTTTGATGAGTTATTAGATTATGTTACAATTAATTATCATGATAATGAAGAAACTGAAGAAGATGTTATTGATGTGAAAGACAAAGATAACGAATCTAAATTAGGCGGATTTGATTGGTTTAAACGTAAAACAAACAAAAAAGATACTCATGAAAATGAAGTAGAGTCAACAGATGAAGAAATTTATCAATCAGAAGATAATCATCAGGAACATAAACAGAATCATGAACATGTTCAAGACAAAGATAAAGAAGAAAGTAAATTCAAAAAACTAATGAAATCTCTATTTGAATGATTATTGGCCAATAAAACTAGGAGGAAATTTAAATGTTAGAATTTGAACAAGGATTTAATCATTTAGCGACTTTAAAGGTCATTGGTGTAGGTGGTGGCGGTAACAACGCCGTAAACCGAATGATTGACCACGGAATGAATAATGTTGAATTTATCGCTATCAACACAGACGGTCAAGCTTTAAACTTATCTAAAGCTGAATCTAAAATCCAAATCGGTGAAAAATTAACACGTGGTTTAGGAGCAGGAGCTAACCCTGAAATCGGTAAAAAAGCTGCAGAGGAATCTCGTGAACAAATTGAAGATGCAATCCAAGGTGCAGACATGGTATTTGTTACTTCTGGTATGGGTGGCGGAACTGGTACTGGTGCAGCACCAGTCGTTGCTAAAATTGCAAAAGAAATGGGCGCATTAACTGTTGGTGTTGTAACTCGTCCATTTAGTTTTGAAGGACGTAAACGTCAAACTCAAGCTGCTGCTGGAGTAGAAGCTATGAAAGCTGCAGTAGATACATTAATCGTTATACCAAATGACCGTTTATTAGATATCGTTGACAAATCTACGCCAATGATGGAAGCATTTAAAGAAGCTGACAACGTGTTACGCCAAGGTGTACAAGGTATCTCAGACTTAATCGCTGTTTCTGGTGAAGTAAACTTAGACTTTGCAGACGTTAAGACAATTATGTCTAACCAAGGTTCTGCATTAATGGGTATTGGTGTTTCTTCTGGTGAAAATAGAGCGGTAGAAGCTGCTAAAAAAGCAATCTCTTCTCCATTACTTGAAACATCTATCGTTGGTGCACAAGGTGTGCTTATGAATATTACTGGTGGCGAGTCATTGTCATTATTTGAAGCACAAGAGGCTGCTGATATTGTCCAAGATGCTGCAGATGAAGACGTTAATATGATTTTCGGTACAGTTATTAATCCTGAATTACAAGATGAGATTGTTGTAACAGTTATTGCAACTGGTTTTGATGACAAACCAACATCGCATGGTCGTAAATCTGGTAGCACTGGATTCGGAACAAGCGTAAATACTTCTAGCAATGCAACTTCTAAAGATGAATCATTCACTTCAAATTCATCAAATGCACAAGCAACTGATAGTGTAAGTGAAAGAACGCATACAACTAAAGAAGATGATATTCCAAGCTTCATTAGAAATAGAGAAGAAAGACGTTCAAGAAGAACAAGACGTTAATCGGTTAATATATACACAAATAATTCAACACAAATCATCAGATAACATATCTGATGATTTTTTTACTAATTTTTAGAACATGTAGAAGGACATTTAAGTTTTTCGAAGTTAATAAAAGTGTTTAAGTATCGTGTCAAAATTAAATCAAAAATTATTTGCGCAACATTTTAACTTTAAACATAAATGTTATATTATATAATTATTAACTTTGTACAGTTAGACGAAGATAATTTAAATGAAATGATGGTGACGATCGAGTGAATGATAATTTTAAAAAGCAACCGCATCATTTAATATATGAAGAATTATTACAACAAGGTATTACTCTAGGTATTACAACTAGAGGCGATGGTTTAAGTGACTATCCTAAAAATGCTTTTAATATGGCGAGATATATTGATGATCGCCCATATAATATTACTCAACATCAATTGCAATTAGCTGAAGAAATTGCGTTTGATAGAAAAAATTGGGTGTTTCCCATCCAAACACATGAAAATAAAGTCGCTTGTATTACAAAGGATGATATAGGCACAAATATAGACACTTTAACTGATGCGCTTCATGGTATTGATGCGATGTACACATATGATAGTAATGTCTTATTAACGATGTGTTATGCAGACTGTGTACCAGTATATTTTTATAGTACAAAACATCATTTTATTGCATTGGCGCATGCAGGTTGGCGTGGTACCTATACTGAAATTGTAAAAGAAGTGCTCAAACATGTGAACTTTGATTTGAAAGACTTACATGTCGTTATTGGACCATCTACATCATCAAGTTATGAAATTAATGATGATATTAAAAGTAAATTTGAAACATTGCCAATTGATAGTGCAAACTATATTGAAACTAGAGGACGAGATCGTCATGGTATTGATTTGAAAAAAGCCAATGCTGCATTATTAAATTATTATGGTGTTCCTAAAGAAAATATTTATACGACAGCGTATGCTACATCTGAACATTTAGAATTATTTTTCTCTTATCGATTAGAAAAAGGTCAAACAGGACGCATGTTAGCATTCATTGGTCAACAGTAAACAAGGAGGAGATATGCTTGCGTGTGAAAGATAATTTACAACAAATCTCAACACAAATTAATGACAAAAGTGAAAAAAATAATTTTTCAACAAAACCAAACGTGATTGCAGTTACAAAATATGTTACAATAGAGCGAGCTAAAGAAGCGTATGAGGCTGGAATAAGACATTTTGGTGAGAATAGATTGGAAGGCTTTTTTCAAAAGAAAGAAGCATTACCATCAGATGCGGTGATCCATTTTATAGGATCATTACAATCTCGAAAAGTTAAGGGCGTTATAAACGACGTAGATTATTTCCATGCTTTAGATCGATTGAGCTTAGCCAAAGAAATTAACAAACGTGCAGAACATAAAATTAAATGTTTCTTGCAAGTGAACGTTTCGGGAGAAGCTTCTAAACATGGTATTGCTTTAGAAGATGTTGATCAGTTTATAGATGATCTTAAAAAATATGACAAAATCGAAATTGTAGGTTTAATGACGATGGCACCATTGACAGATGATGAAGCATATATTAGATCGTTATTTAAACAGTTACGTTTGAAAAAAGAAGAAATACAACGACTCAATTTAGAATATGCGCCTTGTGATGAATTATCAATGGGAATGAGTAATGACTATCTTATTGCAGTTGAAGAAGGTGCGACGTTTGTTAGAATTGGGACTAAACTTGTAGGAGAAGAGGAGTGAGCCACTTGGCTTTAAAAGATTTATTTAGTGGATTTTTTGTAATAGATGATGAAGAGGAAGTAGAAGTACCTGACAAACAACAACAGGTAAATGAAGCGCCAGCAAAAGAGCAGTCACAACAAACAACAAAACAAAACGCAATCAAATCAGTCCCTCAGAAATCTGCATCAAGATATACAACAACGTCAGAAGAAAGGAATAACCGTATGTCTAATTATTCAAAAAATAATTCACGTAATGTTGTAACTATGAACAATGCTACACCAAACAATGCATCACAAGAAAGTTCAAAAATGTGTTTATTCGAACCACGTGTTTTTTCAGATACACAAGATATTGCTGATGAGCTTAAAAACCGCCGTGCGACACTTGTCAATTTACAACGTATTGATAAAGTATCAGCGAAAAGAATTATTGATTTTTTAAGCGGTACTGTTTATGCAATCGGTGGAGATATCCAACGTGTAGGTACTGATATTTTCTTATGTACGCCTGATAATGTGGAAGTAGCTGGAAGCATTACAGACCATATTGAAAATATGGAACATTCATTCGACTAAGGAGTTAACATATGGATATAAATGTGCTAGCTACAATATTTAAATTTATCCTTTTTGTTGTTGAAATTTATTATTTCGGCATGATTATATATTTCTTTACATCTTGGGTACCAAGTATTAGAGAAACTAAGATAGGTTATTTTTTAGCGAAAATATATGAACCTTTCTTACAACCATTTAGAAAAGTAATTCCACCTATTGGAATTATCGACATATCATCAATCGCTGCAATTTTCGTTTTAGTATTATTCCAAAAAGGGTTACTCCAAATCTTTAATTGGATTTTAATTCAATTACAATAAATTAAGTGACATAACGAGGCAAGGGTACATGATACTTTAGCCTCGTTTTTGATATGTATTTTTCTGAATATAAGGGCAATAGATGGTATTTTATAATTTTTTTAAGGTAGTGATTAACATAGATATTTATCAACACTTTAGACAGGAAGAATACGAATTAATTGATCAGCTAACGGATAAATGTGATCAAGCGGAACAGCATTATGCACCAGTATTAACGCATTTTTTAGATCCAAGAGGGCAATATATATTGGAAGTGATTTGTGGCAGTTATGAAGATTTAAACGTATCTTTTTATGGTGGACCTAATGCTGAAAGAAAAAGAGCAATCATTTCGCCGAACTATTATGAACCTAAAGAAAGCGACTTTGAATTAACTTTAATGGAAATAGATTATCCTGAAAAATTCGTCACTTTAAAACATCAACATATTTTAGGGACATTAATGTCTTTAGGTATCGAACGCGAACAAGTTGGAGATATAATTGTGAATGAACGAATTCAATTTGTTTTGACAAGTAGATTGGAATCATTTATTATGTTAGAATTACAACGTATTAAAGGCGCATCAGTTAAACTTTATACTATTCCAGTAACAGATATGATACAATCTAATGAGAATTGGAAAAATGAAAGTGCAACAGTTAGTTCTTTAAGGTTAGATGTTGTTATTAAAGAAATGATACGTAAATCACGTACGATTGCGAAACAACTAATCGAAAAAAAACGTGTTAAAGTGAATCACACTATTGTTGATTCAGCAGATTTTCAATTACAAGCAAATGATTTAATATCCATCCAAGGTTTTGGTAGAGCACACATTACTGACTTAGGTGGTAAAACTAAAAAAGATAAAACGCACATTACCTATAGAACATTATTCAAATAGTAATGATTTAAGGAGGATAACAAATGCCTTTTACACCAAATGAAATTAAGAATAAAGAGTTTTCACGTGTAAAGAATGGTTTAGAACCTACTGAAGTTGCTAATTTTTTGGAGCAACTAAGCACTGAAATTGAACGTCTTAAAGAAGATAAAAAACAACTTGAAAAAGTAATCGAAGAGAGAGATACTAATATTAAGTCTTATCAAGACGTGCATCAATCTGTAAGTGATGCTTTGATACAAGCTCAAAAA
The DNA here is from genome assembly GCF_017151895.1 of Staphylococcus sp. EG-SA-15. Taxonomy (NCBI): domain Bacteria; kingdom Bacillati; phylum Bacillota; class Bacilli; order Caryophanales; family Staphylococcaceae; genus Staphylococcus; species Staphylococcus sp. EG-SA-15. Next base: position 102,328 of record NZ_JACVZN010000004.1, read on the forward strand.
GCTGGTGAAGAAACTAAGCAAGCTGCAGAAAAACAAGCTGAAGCGATTATAGCTAAGGCAGAAGCGCAAGCTAATCAAATGGTTGGTGACGCGGTAGAAAAAGCACGCCGTTTAGCATTCCAGACTGAAGATATGAAACGTCAATCAAAAGTATTTAGATCGCGTTTCCGTATGTTAGTTGAAGCGCAATTAGACTTATTAAAAAACGAAGATTGGGATTACTTGTTGAATTATGATTTAGACGCTGAACAAGTGACGCTTGAAAATATTCATCATTTGCATGAAAATGATTTAAAGCCAGATGAAGTTGCAGCAAATGCACAAAATAATGCATCAAATACATCAGACAATAATCAACAATCCAATGATTCAGAAACAACTAAGAAGTAGGAATTAAATAAAGACAGACGCGTAATATACATTTAACTTTTCACAGCGAATTAGGTAATGGTGAGAGCCTAGTAAAAGCATGTATGTTATATCACTGGCTTTTTAATATTTAAATAATGTAATGAGAGAACTCTAAGTTGAGTTAATAAGGGTGGTACCGCGAGCAATCGTCCCTTTTAATTTAACTTAGAGTTTTTTAAATTTTTAAGGAGTGAAAAAAATGGATTACAAAGAAACGTTATTAATGCCTAAAACAGATTTCCCGATGCGAGGTGGTTTACCAAACAAGGAGCCGCAAATTCAAGAAAAATGGGATGCAGAAGATCAATACCATAAAGCGTTAGAAAAAAATAAAGGTAACGAAACATTCATTTTACATGATGGCCCACCATACGCGAATGGTAACTTACATATGGGACATGCCTTGAACAAAATTTTAAAAGACTTTATTGTACGTTATAAAACTATGCAAGGGTTCTATGCACCATACGTACCAGGTTGGGATACACATGGTTTACCAATTGAACAAGCATTAACGAAAAAAGGTGTTGACCGAAAGAAAATGTCAACAGCTGAATTCCGTGAGAAATGTAAAGAATTTGCTTTAGAACAAATTGAATTACAGAAAAAAGATTTTAGACGTTTAGGTGTTCGTGGTGACTTTAATGATCCATATATTACATTAAAACCTGAATACGAAGCTGCACAAATTCGTATTTTTGGAGAAATGGCAGATAAAGGTTTAATTTATAAAGGTAAAAAGCCAGTTTATTGGTCTCCTTCAAGTGAGTCTTCATTAGCAGAAGCAGAAATTGAATATCACGATAAACGTTCAGCATCAATTTACGTTGCATTTGACGTTAAAGATGACAAAGGTGTCGTAGATGCAGATGCTAAATTTATTATCTGGACAACAACGCCATGGACAATTCCATCAAATGTTGCGATTACCGTTCATCCTGAATTAAAATATGGTCAATACAATGTAGGTGGCGAAAAATATATTATTGCAGAAGCCTTATCTGACGCTGTAGCAGAAGCACTGGATTGGGATAAAGCATCAATCAAATTAGAAAAAGAATACACAGGTAAAGAATTAGAGTATGTTGTAGCACAACATCCATTCTTAGACAGAGAATCGTTAGTGATTAATGGCGATCATGTTACTACAGATGCTGGTACAGGTTGTGTACATACAGCACCAGGTCACGGGGAAGATGACTATATTGTTGGTCAAAAATATGAATTGCCAGTAATTAGTCCAATCGATGATAAAGGTGTATTTACTGAAGAAGGCGGCCAATTTGAAGGGATGTTCTATGATAAAGCTAATAAAGCCGTTACTGATTTATTAACAGAAAAAGGTGCACTATTAAAATTAGACTTTATTACACATAGCTATCCACACGACTGGAGAACAAAAAAACCTGTAATCTTCCGTGCTACACCACAATGGTTTGCCTCAATCAGTAAAGTAAGACAAGATATTTTAGATGCAATCGAAAATACAAACTTCAAAGTAAATTGGGGTAAAACACGTATTTACAATATGGTTCGTGACCGTGGCGAATGGGTTATTTCTCGTCAACGTGTGTGGGGTGTACCGTTACCAGTATTTTATGCTGAAAATGGCGAAATTATCATGACGAAAGAAACAGTGAATCATGTTGCTGATTTATTTGCAGAACACGGTTCAAATATTTGGTTTGAAAGAGAAGCGAAAGACTTACTACCAGAAGGATTTACACATCCAGGCAGCCCTAACGGTACATTTACTAAAGAAACAGACATTATGGACGTTTGGTTTGATTCTGGTTCATCACACCGTGGCGTGTTGGAAACAAGACCGGAATTAAGTTTCCCAGCGGATATGTATTTAGAAGGTAGTGACCAATATCGTGGTTGGTTCAACTCTTCTATCACAACTTCAGTTGCTACAAGAGGAGTATCACCTTATAAATTCTTACTTTCTCATGGTTTTGTTATGGACGGTGAAGGTAAGAAAATGAGTAAATCTTTAGGTAATGTGATTGTACCTGACCAAGTGGTTAAACAAAAAGGTGCTGATATTGCGAGACTTTGGGTAAGTAGTACGGACTATTTAGCTGATGTTAGAATTTCTGATGAAATTTTAAAACAAACATCTGATGTTTATCGTAAAATCAGAAATACATTAAGATTTATGTTAGGTAACATTAACGATTTCAATCCTGACACAGATAGCATTCCTGAATCAGAGTTATTAGAAGTGGATCGTTACTTGCTAAATCGTTTACGTGAATTTACTGCAAGTACGATTAACAACTATGAAAACTTTGACTACTTAAATATTTATCAAGAAGTTCAAAACTTTATCAATGTTGAGTTAAGTAATTTCTATTTGGATTACGGTAAAGATATTTTATATATTGAACAACGTGATTCTCATATCCGTCGTAGTATGCAAACAGTGTTATATCAAATTTTAGTTGATATGACGAAGTTGTTAGCACCAATCTTAGTGCATACAGCTGAAGAAGTTTGGTCTCATACACCACATGTTAAAGAAGAAAGTGTTCACTTAGCAGACATGCCTAAAGTTGTAGAAGTAGATCAAGCTTTATTGGATAAATGGCGTACATTTATGAATTTACGTGATGATGTGAACCGTGCATTAGAAACTGCTCGTAATGAAAAAGTTATTGGTAAATCATTAGAAGCTAAAGTTACGATTGCTAGTAACGATAAATTTAATGCATCTGAATTCTTAACTTCATTTGATGCATTACATCAATTATTTATCGTGTCACAAGTTAAAGTTGTAGATAAGTTAGACGATCAGGCAACAGCTTATGAACATGGTGATATTGTCATCGAACATGCAGATGGTGAAAAATGTGAAAGATGTTGGAACTATTCAGAGGATCTTGGTGCTGTTGATGAATTGACGCATCTATGTCCACGATGCCAACAAGTTGTAAAATCACTTGTATAATTGAAATTGTATAAAGTACTCATACAGATGATATAAATTAAAGCTCTCTTCATAATCATGTTGTAGTTTTTGTTGACATGATGAAGAGAGTTTTTTTGTGAATAAAAAAATGACCAAGTTACCGGTCATATATGTAAAAAATGTGCGATTTACTAAAATAAAAATTATTCAGGAATGGTACAAATTCTCTGAGGCATATAAATGCGTTATAGTTGCTATTCTCAATTATGTTCGCGATAATTTTAAGTAAAAGTAAGCACAGATATTGAATTTGATAGGAGTTAATTGAATGTATCATAACAGTAACGCAAACTTTGTCAATGGTATCACTTTAAATGTGAGAGATAAGAATGAATTAAAGCCATTTTATGAGGACATATTAGGATTAAATATTATAAATGAGACATTAACATCGATACAATATGAAGTAGGTCAAAATAATCATGTCATTACACTTGTTGAATTACAAAATGGACGTGAACCTTTAATGTCCGAAGCGGGACTGTTTCATATCGCAATTAAACTACCTCAAATTAGTGATTTAGCTAATTTACTAATTCATTTAAGCGAATATGATATTCCAGTTAACGGAGGTATACAGCCTGCTTCGTTATCATTATTTTTTGAAGACCCAGAAGGAAACGGTTTTAAATTTTATGTTGATAAAGACGAAGCGCAATGGACGAGGCAAAATGATTTAGTAAAAATTGATATTAGACCATTAAATGTACCGAGATTAGTGAGTCATGCAACAAAATTGTTATGGTTAGGTATTCCAGATGACGCTATTATAGGTGCATTGCATATTAAGACAATTCATTTATCAGAGGTAAAAGAGTACTACCTCGATTATTTTGGATTAGAGCAATCGGCATATATGGATGATTATTCAATATTTTTAGCATCGAATGGCTATTATCAACATTTGGCCATGAATGATTGGGTATCAGCAACGAAACGTGTAGAAAATTTTGATACGTATGGATTAGCAATTGTTGACTTTCATTATCCTGAAACAACACATTTAAATTTACAAGGTCCGGATGGTATCTATTATCGCTTTAATCATATCGAAGTTGAAGATTAGTATATACTTTGAATGGACGAACCATATAATGAATCGTTTTTAATGATCTTTTTATACAAGTTATGAAGGAGGCTGGGACATAAATCCCTAAAAAACAGCAGTAAGATAATTTTCAATTAGAAAATATCTTACTGCTGTTCTCTATTTATACAATACTTCGTATTGAATGGCTTCGCTATGCCCATCTGGCACATTACTGTAAAATTCTATAAATAGAATTTTTGATGATGGGTCCCTTCCTAGGGTGCCGTCTCAGCCACCCCAACCGGCACATTGTTGTAAGCTGACTATATGTCAGCTTCTGTGTTGGGGCCCCTGTCTTCGACTGGCACTGCTCCCTCAGGAGTCTCGCCATTAATACTACGTATTAACATGTAATTTTACTTTGAAATACTTTAAAGCCCAAATTAATCAAAAGCTTTCTGAACCAGAAACGAAAAAAATCAATAGTCAAAGAAAAATTGATGTAGAGCCTGTTTTTGGATTTGTGAAGGCTATTTTGGGTTTCACTAGAATGTCAGTTCGAGGAATAAATAAAGTTAAACGAGAGCTAGGTTTTGTATTAATGGTACTTAATATAAGGAAAATAGCAGCTCAACGAGCTGTACATTATAAAATACATATCAAAAAAGCTGATTTCTATCAAATAATTAATAGAAAACAGCTTTTTTAAATTGCCTAAGAACTTAATGTCCCAGCCTCTTTCCTAATTTTTAATGTCATCTTAAATATGATAAATGAATAATTAAGTTCATATTTAATGTCAAAACATAGTAGTTTATCAAGTATTGAGTTAGTAACATTAGATTTAATGTAATATGCTTACTTTTTTTATTAGCAGGTGTAAGCTATAATATAAAGAGTTGTCTTATGGACGATTGATTGGAGGAACGAAAATGCACAAAAAATATTTTATTGGCACTTCCATTTTAATAGCAGTATTTGTCGTTATATTTGACCAAGTTACTAAATATATTATAGCTACTACAATGAAAATTGGAGATTCATTTGAAGTGATACCGCACTTTTTAAACATAACATCACATCGAAATAATGGTGCTGCATGGGGAATATTGAGTGGAAAAATGACATTTTTCTTTATTATTACCATTATTATATTAATAGCCTTAGTATATTTCTTTATTAAAGATGCTCAATATAATTTGTTTATGCAAGTTGCTATTAGTTTACTTTTTGCAGGTGCACTTGGAAACTTTATTGATAGAATTTTAACAGGAGAAGTTGTTGACTTTATTGATACAAATATTTTTGGTTATGATTTTCCAATATTTAATATCGCAGATTCAAGTTTAACAATTGGTGTAATATTAATTATTATTGCCTTATTAAAGGATACTTCCAATAAAAAGGAGAAGGAGGTTAAGTAATGGAGACTTATGAATTTAACATTACAGATAAAAAACAAACAGGTATGCGTGTAGATAAGTTGCTGCCTGAATTAAATAGTGATTGGTCTCGTAACCAGATACAAGATTGGATTAAAGCAGGTTTAGTCGTTGCAAACGATAAAGTTGTTAAATCTAATTATAAAGTGAAACTTAATGATCATATAGTTGTCACTGAAAAAGAAGTGGTTGAAGCTGATATTCTACCTGAAAATTTAAATTTAGATATTTATTATGAAGATGACGATGTTGCAGTTGTATATAAACCGAAAGGCATGGTAGTTCATCCATCACCAGGGCATTATACCAATACATTAGTTAATGGTTTAATGTATCAAATTAAAAATTTGTCAGGTATTAATGGAGAAATTCGTCCAGGTATTGTTCACCGTATAGATATGGATACTTCTGGTTTATTAATGGTTGCTAAAAATGATATTGCTCATCGTGGGCTTGTAGAACAATTAATGGATAAATCTGTTAAAAGAAAATATATCGCTTTAGTTCACGGGAATATTCCTCATGATTACGGTACAATCGATGCGCCAATTGGTAGAAACAAAAATGATCGTCAATCTATGGCTGTTGTTGATGATGGTAAGGAAGCAGTGACACATTTTAACGTACTAGAACATTTTAAAGATTATACGCTTGTTGAATGTCAACTTGAAACAGGACGTACGCATCAAATCCGTGTGCACATGAAATATATTGGCTTCCCATTAGTTGGTGATCCAAAGTATGGACCGAAAAAGACATTGGATATTGGTGGTCAAGCTCTACATGCTGGACTTATTGGATTCGAACATCCAGTAACAGGTGAATATATTGAAAGACATGCTGAATTACCACAAGACTTTGAAGATTTATTAGATACAATTCGAAAAAGAGATGCATAATTGTGTCGTGCTATAATTACGATAACATTATTATGTAAACTATAAGTATTTATCGTTTTCGTTTTTTTAAAATGAAAACACATTATAAAATAGATTAAGGTTAACATTTTTACTGAGATCGGTTAATTTTTCAATATAGATTGACAAAGCGCCTGATTAGTATTATCCTTATAACAGTTTAAGTACAACATAAAGAGTCTTTAATTGAGCGTCCAGAGAGACGTCAAAGACATGAAAATATAGATATATACTAAAATGATCATAACACTTTCACATATGCAAGAATAAGTAGTAATACTACGATTCTTCTATGTAAATAGGCTGATTGTATATACTAAACCTCATGTCGATATTAAAGACATGAGGTTTTTTGTTTCTAAATTTTGAAAGGGTGAGAATATGTCTGAACGTATCATAATGGATGATGCCGCAATACAACGTACAGTGACGAGAATCGCTCATGAAATTTTGGAGTATAACAAAGGTACTGATAATTTAATTCTTTTAGGTATCAAAACAAGAGGTGAATATTTAGCGAATCGTATACAAGATAAAATTCATCAAATTGAGCAACAACGTATACCTACTGGAACAATTGATATTACATACTTTAGAGATGATATAGAGCACATGTCATCACTTACGACAAAAGACGCAATAGACATCGACACAGATATTACAGATAAAGTAGTCATCATTATTGACGATGTGCTGTATACTGGTCGAACGGTTCGTGCTTCACTTGATGCTATTTTGCTAAATGCTAGACCTATTAAAATTGGTTTAGCTGCTTTGGTTGATCGAGGACATCGTGAGTTACCAATTCGAGCAGATTTTGTTGGTAAAAATATACCTACTTCTAAAGAGGAAACGGTAAGTGTCTATTTAGAAGAAATGGATCAAAGAAATGCAGTTATAATTAAATAATACCCCTTTTAATTCAGTACGAGAGACTGAAAAAGGTGGGGGAGTTGAATGATAAATAAGTTTTCATATGCTTGTTTATCTAATAATACCCTCATGTTCGACAACTATAAGTCAATTTCTATGGACGAAAATGACTTGTAGCAACTTGTCACACTTTTTGTCTCTTTACATATACTGATGTAAAGAGATTTTTTTATTATCGGAGGAAATGAATATTATGCAAAATGATGAAATGTTTGAACGAACAGTAAAACCTGTACTAGATGTAAATGAAAAACCACAACCAGCGCAATGGGCATTTTTAAGCTTACAACATTTATTTGCGATGTTTGGCGCAACAGTACTAGTACCATTCTTAACAGGATTACCAATATCCGCAGCGTTACTAGCTTCGGGAATCGGTACATTACTTTATATCTTAATAACGAAGGCGCAAATACCAGCATACTTGGGATCTAGCTTTGCATTTATCACGCCAATTATCACGGGATTAAGTACGCATAGCTTAGGAGACATGCTTGTAGCATTATTCATGAGTGGTGTTATGTACGTCATCATCGGGATTCTAATCAAATTAAGTGGGACAGCATGGTTAATGAAATTATTACCACCAGTTGTTGTTGGACCAGTCATCATGGTAATTGGTTTAAGCTTAGCGCCTACTGCAGTCAATATGGCAATGTATGAAAATCCTGGAGATATGAAAGGTTACAATATCAGTTTCTTAATTGTTGCAATGATAACCTTGCTTGTAACAATAGTCGTTCAAGGATTTTTTAAAGGATTCCTATCTTTAATTCCAGTACTTGTAGGTATTATCGTAGGTTATGTGGTAGCGATTTTTATGGGGATTGTGAAATTTGATGCAATTATGTCAGCAAAATGGATAGATTTCCCTCATATTTATCTGCCATTTAAAGATTATGTACCTTCATTTCACTTAGGACTTGTACTGGTAATGATTCCGATTGTGTTTGTAACAGTAAGTGAACATATTGGGCACCAAATGGTATTGAATAAAATCGTAGGTAGAAACTTCTTTGAAAAGCCAGGACTTGATAAATCAATCATTGGTGATGGTGTTTCTACAATGTTTGCCAGTATTATTGGTGGACCACCAAGTACAACATACGGTGAAAATATCGGTGTATTAGCGATTACCAGAATATACAGTATTTACGTCATTGGTGGTGCAGCAGTTATAGCAATTGTTTTAGCATTCATTGGTAAGTTCACTGCATTAATTTCTTCTATACCTACACCAGTTATGGGAGGAGTATCTATATTACTTTTCGGTATTATTGCAGCAAGTGGCTTAAGAATGCTAGTTGAAAGCAAAGTAGATTTTGCGAACAATCGAAATTTAGTTATAGCTTCAGTAATTTTAGTTGTAGGTATCGGTAATTTAGTATTTAACTTAAAAGAAATTGGTATCAACCTTCAAATTGAGGGGATGGCATTAGCTGCACTTTCAGGAATTATTTTGAACTTAATCTTACCTAAAGAGAAAAAACAAAACAATTAAGATTTACAAATTAAGGAGGGCGCTTTTATGAATCATTTATTATCAATGGAACATTTATCTACAGATCAAATATACAAACTTATCCAAAAGGCAAGTCAATTTAAATCTGGTGAACGTCAACTACCAAACTTTGAAGGGAAATATGTCGCAAATTTATTCTTTGAAAATTCTACTCGAACAAAATGTAGTTTTGAAATGGCAGAACTTAAGCTAGGGTTAAAAACGATTAGCTTTGAAACATCAACATCATCTGTTTCAAAAGGTGAATCTTTATATGACACATGTAAAACTTTAGAAAGTATTGGCTGTGATTTATTAGTCATTAGACATCCGTTTAATAACTACTATGAAAAATTAGCGAATATTAACATCCCAATTGCGAATGCTGGTGATGGTAGTGGACAACATCCAACACAAAGTTTACTTGATTTAATGACGATATATGAAGAATATGGATATTTTGAAGGCTTGAATGTATTGATTTGTGGAGACATTAAAAATTCACGTGTCGCACGTAGTAATTACCATAGTTTAAAAGCATTAGGTGCAAACGTAATGTTTAATAGCCCAAATGCTTGGATTGATGATTCTTTAGAAGCACCTTATGTAAATATAGATGATGTTATAGAAACAGTAGATATAGTTATGTTATTAAGAATTCAACATGAAAGACATGGGCTTGCAGAAGAAACTAGATTTGCAGCAGATGATTATCATCAAAAGCATGGCTTAAATAAAGTGCGCTATAACAAATTACAAGAACATGCTATTGTTATGCATCCGGCACCTGTGAATAGAGGAGTAGAAATACAAAGCGATTTAGTAGAAGCTTCAAAATCAAGAATTTTTAAGCAAATGGAAAATGGCGTTTACTTAAGAATGGCAGTCATTGATGAATTATTAAAATAGGTAAGGGGACGAAAATGATGAAATTAATTAAAAACGGTAAAGTATTACAAAATGGCGAATTACAACAAGCAGATATTTTAATTGATGGTAAGGTAATTAAACAAATTGCACCTGCAATTGAACCAAGCAATGGTGTTGACATCATAGATGCGAAAGGTCACTTTGTGTCACCTGGATTTGTCGATGTTCATGTTCATTTACGTGAACCTGGTGGTGAATATAAAGAGACAATTGAAACTGGTACTAAAGCTGCTGCTAGAGGCGGATTTACAACTGTATGTCCAATGCCTAACACAAGACCGGTACCAGATTCTGTAGAACATTTTGAAGCTTTACAAAAATTAATCGATGACAATGCTCAAGTACGTGTATTACCTTATGCTTCAATTACAACACGTCAATTAGGTAAAGAATTGGTTGATTTCCCAGCACTAGTAAAAGAAGGTGCCTTTGCGTTTACAGATGACGGTGTAGGAGTACAAACTGCAAGCATGATGTATGAAGGTATGATTGAAGCTGCAAAAGTAAACAAAGCCATCGTAGCACACTGTGAAGATAATTCATTAATCTATGGTGGTGCAATGCATGAAGGGAAACGCAGTAAAGAGTTAGGTATACCAGGTATTCCAAACATTTGTGAATCTGTTCAAATCGCAAGAGATGTACTATTAGCTGAAGCAGCAGGTTGTCATTATCATGTATGTCATGTTTCTACTAAAGAAAGTGTTAGAGTCATTCGTGATGCTAAACGCGCAGGCATTCATGTTACAGCTGAAGTTACACCACATCATTTATTGTTAACAGAAGATGATATTCCTGGTAATAATGCCATTTATAAAATGAATCCACCATTGAGAAGTACTGAAGATAGAGAGGCTTTGTTAGAAGGGTTACTAGACGGTACAATTGACTGTATCGCAACAGACCATGCACCACATGCACGTGATGAAAAAGCGCAACCAATGGAAAAAGCACCATTCGGAATTGTTGGTAGTGAAACAGCATTCCCATTATTATATACGCATTTTGTAAAAAATGGTGATTGGACATTACAACAATTAGTAGATTACTTAACAATTAAACCATGTGAGACATTTAATTTAGAATACGGCACATTAAAAGAAAATGGTTATGCAGATTTAACAATCATTGATTTAGATAGTGAACAAGAAATTAAAGGAGAAGATTTCTTATCAAAAGCAGATAATACACCATTTATCGGCTATAAAGTTTATGGAAATCCGATCTTAACAATGGTTGAAGGCGAAGTTAAATTTGAGGGGGATAAATAATATGCAAAGCAAACGTTATCTAGTGTTAGAAGACGGTTCTTTTTACGAAGGCTACCGTTTAGGATCTGATAACTTAACTGTAGGAGAAATTGTATTTAATACAGCGATGACAGGTTATCAAGAAACTATTTCAGATCCATCATATACAGGTCAGATCATTACTTTTACGTATCCATTAATCGGTAATTATGGTATCAATAGAGACGATTTTGAATCATTAGTACCTACATTAAACGGTATTGTTGTGAAAGAAGCGAGTGCGCATCCAAGTAATTTTAGACAGCAAAAGACACTTCATGACGTTTTAGAATTGCATCAAATTCCAGGGATTGCAGGTGTTGATACAAGAAGTATTACGCGTAAAATTCGACAACACGGTGTGTTAAAAGCTGGTTTTACTGATCGAAAAGAAGATATTGATCAACTTGTCAAACATTTACAACAAGTAGAATTACCTAAAAACGAAGTAGAAATCGTTTCGACAAAAACACCGTATGTTTCGACAGGTAAGGATCTAAGTGTTGTACTTGTAGACTTTGGTAAGAAGCAAAATATTGTTCGAGAATTAAACGTCAGAGGTTGTAACGTCACAGTTGTACCATATACAACTACTGCCGAAGAAATTTTAGCAATGGCTCCAGATGGCGTTATGCTATCAAACGGACCAGGTAATCCTGAAGTTGTAGAATGTGCGATTCCAATGATTCAAGGAATTTTAGGGAAAATTCCGTTCTTTGGTATCTGTCTAGGACATCAACTTTTTGCATTATCTCAAGGAGCAAGCTCATTTAAAATGAAGTTTGGTCATCGTGGTGCGAACCATCCAGTTAAAAATTTAGAGACTGGAAAAGTTGATATTACGAGTCAAAACCATGGATATGCAATAGATATAGATTCGTTAAAAAGTACTGATTTAGAAGTTACTCATCTTGCATTAAATGATGGTACTGTAGAAGGTTTAAAACATAAAACATTACCAGCATTTTCTGTTCAATACCATCCTGAAGCAAATCCAGGACCGTCAGATTCAAACTATCTATTTGATGATTTTGTAGCAATGATGACTAATTTTAAGGAAAAGGAGCGTCATATCAATGCCTAAACGTAATGATATCAAAACAATTTTAGTAATAGGGTCTGGGCCAATTATCATAGGTCAAGCAGCTGAATTTGATTATGCTGGAACACAAGCATGTCTAGCTTTAAAAGAAGAGGGATACCGAGTTATTCTTGTAAATTCAAATCCAGCGACAATCATGACTGATAAGGAAATTGCGGATAAAGTATATATCGAACCGTTAACTCATGATTTTATAGCGCGAATTATACGTAAAGAGCAACCTGACGCTTTACTCCCAACTTTAGGTGGTCAAACAGGTTTAAACATGGCGATTCAACTACACGAAAGTGGTGTGCTTCAAGATAATAACGTCCAATTATTAGGAACTGAGCTAACATCAATTCAACAAGCAGAAGACCGTGAAATGTTTAGAACATTAATGAATGATTTAAACGTTCCTGTACCAGAGAGTGACATTGTAAATACAGTAGAGCAAGCCTTTAAATTCAAAGAGCAAGTGGGATACCCGCTAATTGTTAGACCGGCATTTACGATGGGGGGTACCGGAGGCGGTATTTGTCATAATGATGAAGAATTACATGAAATCGTCTCAAATGGTCTTCATTATAGTCCAGCAACGCAATGTTTATTAGAAAAATCTATCGCAGGTTTTAAAGAAATCGAATACGAAGTAATGCGTGATAAAAACGATAATGCCATCGTTGTATGTAACATGGAAAATATTGATCCAGTTGGTATTCATACAGGCGATTCAATTGTTGTGGCTCCTAGCCAAACATTATCAGATGTTGAGTATCAAATGTTACGTGATGTTTCATTAAAAGTTATTCGAGCTTTAGGTATCGAAGGTGGTTGTAATGTTCAATTAGCATTAGATCCCCATTCATTCGATTATTATATTATAGAAGTAAATCCGCGTGTATCACGTTCATCAGCGTTAGCTTCAAAAGCAACAGGATATCCTATTGCAAAATTAGCTGCTAAAATCGCGGTTGGTCTAACATTAGATGAAATGTTAAATCCAATTACAGGAACATCTTATGCAGCGTTTGAACCAACTTTAGACTATGTGATTTCAAAAATACCAAGATTTCCTTTTGATAAATTTGAAAAAGGAGAACGAGAGCTTGGCACACAAATGAAAGCAACAGGTGAAGTTATGGCCATTGGTCGAACTTACGAAGAATCATTGTTAAAAGCAATTCGATCACTTGAGTATGGTGTGCATCACTTAGGATTACCAAATGGTGAAAGCTTCGATCTTGATTATATTAAAGAACGTATTTCACACCAAGATGATGAACGATTATTTTTCATCGGCGAAGCAATTAGAAGAGGCACAACATTAGAAGAAATTCATAATATGACTCAGATTGATTACTTCTTCTTACACAAGTTCCAAAACATTATTGATATTGAGCATCAATTAAAAGAGCATCAAGGTGATTTAGAATATCTTAAATATGCAAAAGATTATGGATTTAGTGATAAAACAATAGCGCATCGCTTTAATATGACGGAAGAAGAAGTATATCAATTGCGTATGGAAAATGATATTAAACCTGTTTACAAGATGGTTGATACTTGCGCAGCTGAATTTGAATCTTCAACACCATATTATTATGGTACATACGAAACTGAAAATGAATCCATAGTTACTGACAAAGAAAAAATCTTAGTATTAGGCTCTGGACCAATTCGAATCGGCCAAGGTGTAGAATTTGACTATGCGACAGTTCACGCCGTTTGGGCAATTCAAAAAGCAGGGTACCAAGCGATAATTGTGAATAACAATCCAGAAACAGTTTCAACAGACTTCTCAATTTCTGACAAATTATACTTTGAACCTTTAACTGAAGAAGATGTGATGAATATCATTAATTTAGAAAAACCTAAAGGTGTCGTTGTACAATTTGGAGGACAAACAGCGATTAATTTAGCAGACAAATTGGCTAAACATGGTGTTAAAATACTTGGTACTTCACTAGAAAATCTAAATCGTGCTGAAGATAGAAAAGAATTTGAAGCACTATTAAGAAAAATTAACGTGCCACAGCCACAAGGGAAAACAGCTACATCACCTGAGGAAGCATTAGCGAATGCTGCAGAAATCGGATATCCGGTTGTAGTAAGACCTTCTTATGTATTAGGTGGTCGCGCAATGGAAATTGTAGACAATGACAAAGAGTTAGAAAACTATATGACCCAGGCTGTAAAAGCGAGTCCGGAACATCCGGTACTAGTCGATAGATATTTAACTGGTAAAGAAATTGAAGTTGATGCGATTTGTGATGGAGAAACGGTCATTATTCCAGGAATCATGGAACATATTGAACGTGCTGGTGTACATAGTGGTGACTCAATCGCTGTATATCCGCCACAAACTTTGACAGAAGACGAGTTAGCAACACTTGAGGACTATACTATAAAATTAGCTAAAGGTTTAAACATCATTGGCTTAATCAACATTCAATTCGTTATAGCTCACGATGGTGTATATGTTTTAGAAGTAAACCCACGTTCTAGTAGAACGGTACCATTCTTAAGTAAAATTACTGATATTCCAATGGCACAATTAGCTATGCGAGCAATCATTGGGGAAAAACTAACAGATATGGGTTATCAAGAAGGGGTTCAACCATATGCTGAGGGTGTCTTTGTGAAAGCACCGGTATTTAGTTTTAATAAATTGAAAAATGTTGATATTACTTTAGGACCTGAAATGAAGTCAACAGGTGAAGTGATGGGGAAAGATACTACATTAGAAAAGGCGTTATTCAAAGGGTTAACAGGTAGTGGCGTTGAAGTTAAAGATCACGGTACAGTATTAATGACCGTCAGTGACAAAGATAAAGAGGAAGTTGTTAAATTGGCACAACGCTTAAATGAAGTTGGCTATAAAATTTTAGCAACGTCTGGAACAGCTAATAAATTAGCTGAGTATGACATACCTGCAGAAGTAGTAGGCAAAATTGGTGGCGAAAATGATTTATTAACACGTATTCAAAATGGTGATGTTCAAATCGTTATAAATACAATGACTAAAGGTAAAGAAGTAGAAAGGGATGGCTTCCAAATTAGACGTACTACAGTTGAAAATGG
>NZ_JACVZN010000050.1:0-9100 GCF_017151895.1 Staphylococcus sp. EG-SA-15
GTGGCGAAAATGATTTATTAACACGTATTCAAAATGGTGATGTTCAAATCGTTATAAATACAATGACTAAAGGTAAAGAAGTAGAAAGGGATGGCTTCCAAATTAGACGTACTACAGTTGAAAATGGTATTCCATGTTTGACATCTTTAGATACAGCTAATGCCTTAACGAATGTAATTGAAAGTATGACATTTACAATGCGTCAAATGTAAATCAATCAAACTGTATCGGTGGGGCTGTAATTAACCATTTACTTAAAGAAGTTTATATTACAGCCTCATTATTTTAATGAATTTCTTAATATAAAGGGAGACATATATGATGAAAGATTTACCAATTATTGCATTAGATTTTGAATCAAAAGAAAAAGTAAATCAATTTTTAGATTTATTTGATGAATCATTATTCGTAAAAGTAGGTATGGAACTTTTTTATCAAGAAGGTCCTCAATTAATTAATGAGATAAAAGAAAGAGGCCATGATGTATTTTTAGATTTAAAATTGCATGATATTCCTAATACAGTAGGTAAGGCGATGGAAGGACTAGCTAAATTGAATGTTGATCTGGTAAATGTTCATGCTGCTGGTGGCGTAAAAATGATGTCTGAGGCCATTAAAGGATTAAGAAAACATAATCAACATACAAAAATTATTGCAGTAACACAGCTTACGTCAACAACAGAAGACATGTTACGACACGAACAAAATATACAAACATCGATTGAAGAGGCCGTTTTAAATTATGCCAAGTTAGCAAATGCAGCTGGTTTAGATGGCGTTGTTTGTTCACCTCTTGAAAGTCGTATGTTGACTGAAAAGTTAGGTACATCATTTTTAAAAGTAACACCAGGTATTAGACCTAAAGGTGCATCTCAAGATGACCAACACCGTATTACGACACCGGAAGAAGCAAGACAGCTTGGTTCGACGCATATTGTAGTCGGTAGACCGATTACACAAAGTGACAATCCAGTCGAAAGTTATCATAAAATTAAAGAAAGTTGGTTAGTATAATGGCTAAAGAAATTGCAAAATCATTATTAGATATTGAAGCTGTAACATTATCACCAAATGATTTATATACATGGAGTTCAGGTATTAAATCACCGATTTACTGTGATAACCGTGTTACGTTAGGTTATCCTTTAGTTCGAGGCGCAATCCGCGATGGTTTAATTAACTTAATTAAAGAACACTTTCCTGAAGTAGAAGTTATTTCTGGTACTGCAACAGCTGGTATTCCACATGCAGCTTTTATTGCTGAAAAATTAAAATTACCAATGAATTATGTTCGTTCATCAAATAAGAGTCATGGTAAGCAAAATCAAATCGAAGGTGCTAAAAGTGAAGGTAAAAAAGTAGTTGTGATAGAAGATTTAATTTCGACAGGGGGATCTTCAGTCACAGCAGTTGAAGCCTTAAAACAAGCAGGTGCAGAAGTATTAGGTGTTGTAGCTATCTTTACTTACGGTTTGAAAAAAGCAGATGATACATTTAGCAATATTCAACTACCTTTTTACACTTTAAGTGATTACAATGAATTAATTGAAGTAGCTGAAAATGAAGGTAAAATTTCTAGTGAAGATATCCAAACATTAGTTGAATGGAGAGACAACTTAGCATAATATAGACACTAGAAGGAGGAATTCAACAAATGAATGACAAAACATCTAATGATTTATATGGGAAGATAAAACATTGTAACGAATTTATCAATCATTCAAATGATTCCAATCTATCTAGTAGTCACGATGTCGACGAAAGTTCAACGAAGCAAAAACATATAAAAAATAAAACAACTATAGATCATAATGATGATTTATTTAAACATGTAAAGGATATATTACGTAAACAAGGACAAATTTAAAAACAAAAAAGCTATAGTGTTTAATATCAGGGGCTGCTTAACCGCATCCGAATATTACAAACACTATAGCTTTTATTATATAAAAAATTTATTAGCGGATAATTAACTTTATTAAAATCCAACCAATTAAGAATACGAGTAATAGGACTAATACTGGAATCACATAATGTAACATAACGTCCCTCCTTTAACTTAATTTTAATTGTAATCAAATTTGACAATAAGTCAAAACATTAATACCTATGATAAGTATCATTTATTAACATATGTATCATATTTTTAATCTTGCGTAATTTTTATCGTTAACTATGTGATTTAATCAACAGGCCAATAAGACGTTTGTCATTCGTGCACATAACGGTATGACGCGCTTTTGTCATTTTAATTATGTTAAGATAATAGTAGTTATAGAAGTTCGACCTATAGGAGGCATAGCATGGATATTCCAAAAATCACGACATTTTTAATGTTTAATAACCAAGCTGAAGAAGCTGTTAAACTATACACAAGCTTATTTGAAGATAGTGAGATTATAACAATGGCTAAGTATGGTGAAAATGGACCTGGTGATCCCGGGACTGTACAACACTCAATATTTACATTAAATGGACAAGTATTCATGGCGATTGATGCTAATAGTGGCACAGAATTACCAATGAATCCTGCGATTTCATTATTTGTTACAGTAAAAGATACTATTGAAATGGAACGGCTATTTAATGGATTAAAAGATGAAGGTGCCATTTTAATGCCAAAAACGAATATGCCACCATACAGAGAGTTTGCTTGGGTTCAAGATAAGTTTGGAGTAAGTTTTCAATTAGCTTTACCTGAGTAAAAGGATTTGCACAGCGTTGAATGATAAAGAAACACTTTTTCTTATGCATGCGTTTTACCTATGTATTTCTATTTTAAGTACACATTAGCATTTTAGTTTCACTCATTTTTAAAATCACAAAGATAATTTGTAACTTAAATGATGATACGTTATTTAAAAACACGATACTTCGTTTCAATGAACGCATTAAATTAAAAATAAACACCTCGCAAAAGAAAGTAGTCCTTTCTTATGGTGAGGTGTTTATTTGTCGACAACTTGATTATGATTGTTTCATTTTTTGAATAAGTTCATAATCAGGTGTAGCATACAAAGTTTTTTGATTGTCATATGTTACAAACCCAGGCTTTGCACCTGATGGTTTGTGCACATTTTTAATTAATGTGTAATCAACAGGTATTTGTCCAGAATTACCAGCTTTTGAAAAGTATCCTGCTAACATAGCCGCTTCCTTGATTGTCGTATCACTTGGTGCATCATTAAATATAACGACATGTGAACCAGGAATATCTTTTGTGTGTAACCATGTGTGAGTTTTTTTAGCTTTTTTATTTGTTAAATAATCATTTTGCTTGTTATTCTTGCCAACATATATATCGTCGCCATCAGTTGATACATAATGTTGTAATTGAATCTGCGCTTTCTTTTTCTTAGTTTGATTTTTACGCTGTTTCATAAAGCCTTGTTCTGCTAATTCATCTCTAATTTCATCAATGTCATGGACAGAAATATGATGTAATTGTTGTTCGATTGTTGAAAAATAATCTATATTGTCTTTCGTCAATTGAATTTGATGTTGTAATTCACGTTCTCTCGTTTTCATACGATTATATTGTTTATAATAATATTGAGCATTTGCTGATGGGGATTTTGTAGGATTTAAAGGAATGACAACTTCTTCATTCGTATAATAATTCAATGCCGTCACTTCTTTATCGCCTTGCTTAATTCGATATATATTAGCAGTGATCAATTCACCATATAACTGTTCAGTATCTTTATTTTTAGACTGCTCATATTCTTCAATCAACTTCGCTAATTTATTTTGATATTTGTGCAACTGCTGTTGAACAAATCGAACTAAATCATTCGCACGTTGTTTAACGCGTTCACGTTCGCCACGCGCATCATAAAAACGATCAAGTAAATCATTTAATGAATCGTATGTAACTGTATCATCATTAAATTGATTTAACTTTATAAAATAGAAATCCTCTTTACCTGTTTCATGATTTTTATGAAAAATAGGAGTAGGTGGTAACTTGGTTTCTGCCATTACTTCGTCAAATGCTTCTGGTAATGTTGATGAAGTCATAAATTGACGACGACTAACGATTTCATTCGTAATTAAAGGGCTAAATCCTTCAAACTGATTCAATAATTGTTTAGCAATATTACCTGCGTTAAAATCGATATATTTCAACACCTCTGCACCTGTAATATCATACGGATTTATTTTGTGCTGAGTAGGTGGTGCTTCATAATTAAATCCTGGCATTACTGTACGATAGTGATTCGTATTTGGTGTTAAGTGTTTAAATCCTTCAATTATTTTGCGATTTTCATCTACTAAAATTAAGTTACTATGTTTACCCATAATCTCAAGGATGACAGTGCGGTAAATAGTATCGCCAATTTCATCTTTACTCTTTATTTCGATTTCAATGCGACGATCATTACCAATTTGCTTAATCGATTCGATAATACCACCTTCTAAGTGTTTTCTAAAAACACGCGCAAACATGGGTGGATTAAATGGATTATCATATTTTTTAGTAGTTAATTGTAATCTTGAAAAGTTTGGATGGATTGACAATAACAATTGATGGTTTTGTCTATTTTGACGTACAACCATTAGTATCGTGTCATTATCAGGTTGATTGATTTTGTGAACGCGTCCTGTTGTTAAAAATTGTAGAGACTCAACCATTTTCTTTGTAAATAAGCCATCATAAGCCATAATTTATCTTCCACCTTCTTCATATCATTCGTTTCATTTTAACATGATTGTAACTTTTCGGTATAGTTATTGAACCATACATTATGCCATACATTTTACATTATCTAAAAGTTTGCAATTCAATTTATTTAATTAAAATTAATCGTGCAATATAACGATATTGTTAGACTTAATAGAAATTATGGCATGCAATTTCAAATATGCTATACAATATAAAGAACAATGTGATATCATATTTAAATAATAGAAGATTAGCTTAGAGAGGTCGTAAGGCATGGATAATGAAAAAGGATTGTTAATCGTTTTATCAGGACCATCTGGAGTAGGTAAAGGTACTGTTAGAAAACGAATATTTGAAGATCCAAGTACATCATATAAGTATTCTATTTCAATGACAACACGTCAAATGCGTGAAGGTGAAGTTGATGGCGTAGATTACTTTTTTAAAACTAGGGATGCGTTTGAAGCTTTAATCAAAGATGACCAATTTATAGAATATGCTGAATATGTAGGCAACTATTATGGTACACCAGTTCAATATGTTAAAGATACAATGGACGAAGGTCATGATGTATTTTTAGAAATTGAAGTAGAAGGTGCAAAGCAAGTTAGAAAGAAATTTCCAGATGCGCTATTTATTTTCTTAGCACCTCCAAGTTTAGAACACTTGAGAGAGCGATTAGTAGGTAGAGGAACAGAATCCAATGAGAAAATACAAAGTCGTATTAACGAAGCGCGTAAAGAAGTTGAAATGATGAATTTATACGATTACGTTGTAGTTAATGATGAAGTAGAACTTGCGAAGAATAGAATTCAATGTATTGTAGAAGCTGAGCACTTAAAAAGAGAGCGCGTAGAAGCTAAGTATAGAAAAATGATTTTGGAGGCTAAAAAATAATGTTAAATCCACCATTAAACCAATTAACGTCACAAATTAAATCAAAGTATTTAATTGCAACAACTGCAGCGAAAAGAGCGCGTGAAATTGATGAACAACCTGAAACTGAATTATTAAGTGAATATCATTCATTTAAACCAGTTGGTAGAGCGTTAGAAGAAATTGCTGACGGTAAAATTCGCCCTGTTATTTCAAGTGATTATTATGGTAAAGAATAGTTTCGACCATTAAAAATATGTGAAGCTAGACGTACATCAAATACGTCAAGGGATATCCAAATCAAACGCACCTATGTAGGTGTGTTTTTTTAGTTTATCCAATGATTGATGTTATAATAATACTAAATTTGTATCTATAAAAAAGTAATGAGCATTTGTGCGCATATGATGATGTAAAGCGTAAATGTCATAGTGATATTTAAGGGAGATTGAATATGAAGAAAATATTATTAGCCGTTACAGGTGGCATTGCGGCATATAAAGCGATTGATTTGACAAGTAAGTTAACACAATCTGGGTATGAAGTTCGCGTTATGTTAACGAATCACGCACAAAAATTTGTGACACCATTAGCATTTCAAGCAATAAGTCGAAATGCTGTTTATACAGATACTTTTATAGAAGAAAATCCTTCAGAAATACAGCATATTGCATTAGGTGATTGGGCAGATGCAATCATTGTTGCACCTGCAACGGCAAATACAATTGCAAAATTGAGTGTAGGTATTGCTGATGATTTGGTGACATCAACGTTGCTAGCAACAGAGACACCGAAATTTATTGCGCCTGCTATGAATGTGCATATGTATGAAAATAAACGTACGCAGCAAAATATTAATATTTTAAAAGAAGATGGGTATCATTTTATCGAACCAGGAAGCGGATTTCTAGCATGTGGTTATGTTGCTAAAGGACGTATGGAAGAACCGCTTCAAATCGTTTCTGTTATTGATGCTCATTTTCAAAATAGTAATCGTTTAGCTAATAGTTCATTTCAAGATAAACGCGCATTGGTTACAGCAGGACCAACTATTGAAGTTATCGATCCAGTCAGATTTGTATCCAATCGTTCTTCTGGAAAAATGGGTTATGCAATAGCTGAAGCATTGCGAAATCGAGGAGCTATCGTGACGTTAGTTGCTGGTCCTACAACACTAGAGGATCCAAAAGATATTGAAGTTATTCATGTTCAAAGTGCTGAAGAAATGTTTGAACAAGTGACAAGCCGATTTGACGAACAAGATATTGTTGTAAAAGCAGCAGCCGTATCTGACTATACACCGGTTGATGTATTAGAACATAAGATGAAAAAGCAGGATGGTGATTTATCAGTATCTTTTAAACGTACTAAAGACATTCTTAAATATTTAGGTGAACATAAAACATCACAGTATTTAATAGGCTTTGCAGCAGAGACTGAAGATATTGAAAATTATGCACAACAAAAATTACGCAAGAAAAATGCAGATGTGATTATTTCAAATAATGTTGGGGATATGTCTATCGGATTTAGTTCTGATGATAATGAATTGACAATGCATTTTAAAAATAATGAAAAGGTAAATATCAAGAAAGGAAAAAAAGTAGTATTAGCTGCACAAATTTTAGATGAACTAGAAACTAGGTGGCAATAATGATAGCGAAAGTCATAGTCGATGTCGCGTCGAAGAGCGTTGACTATAAATTTGATTATATAATTCCTGAACAACTCGAATCTGTCATCCAACCTGGTGTGCGTGTGATTGTACCTTTTGGACCAAGAACGATTCAAGGTTATGTAATGGAAGTAACAGCAGAACCTGATGCACAACTTGACGTTTCGAAGTTAAAAAAAATCATAGAAGTGAAAGATATACAACCTGAATTAACATCAGAATTAATAGCTTTAAGTGAGTGGATGGGTTCAACTCATGTCATTAAACGTATTTCTATGCTAGAAGTGATGCTTCCGAGTGCTATTAAAGCGAAGTATAAAAAAGCATTTAAGATGAAAGATGACAAAGAGGTACCTTCAGCTTTATTACAAAAATTTGATAAGCATGGTTACTATTATTATAAAGATGCGCAAAAAAATAATGATATTCAATTGCTTATGAAGTTGTTAAAAGATGATATCGTTGAAGAAAAAACGATTCTCACACAAAATATAACTAAAAAAACCAAGCGTGCTGTTCGTGTCATTGAAGGGTATCATCCTGATGAAGTATTAGCTAAGTTGGAGAAAGTTATTAAACAATACGATTTGTATGCTTACTTGTCTGAAGAACAACATAAAACAATATTTTTAACTGATATTGAGGATATGGGCTTTTCAAAATCCAGTTTAGATGGACTTATCAAAAAAGGTTATGTTGAAAAATATGACGCGGTTGTTGAAAGAGACCCATTTAAAGATCGTGTTTTCGAACAAGAATCAAAACAGCAATTAACAGAAGACCAATATAAAGCATATGAAGCGATTAAAGCTAAAATTGTAAGCCAAGAGCAAGAAACATTTTTACTTCATGGTGTGACGGGATCAGGTAAAACAGAAGTATATTTACAAACGATAGAAGATGTTTTAAGCCAAGGAAAACAGGCGATGATGTTAGTTCCTGAAATCGCTCTAACACCGCAAATGGTTTTACGCTTCAAACGTCGATTTGGTGATGACGTTGCTGTATTACATTCTGGCTTATCTAATGGGGAACGTTATGATGAGTGGCAAAAAATTAGGGATGGTCGTGCGAGAGTAAGTGTTGGTGCAAGGTCAAGTGTGTTCGCACCTTTCAAAAATTTAGGGTTAATCATCATTGATGAAGAACATGAATCTACATATAAGCAAGAAGATTATCCGAGATATCATGCTAGAGAAATTGCCCAATGGCGAAGTGAATATCATCACTGCCCAGTCATTTTAGGAAGTGCAACACCATGTCTTGAAAGTTATGCACGAGCTGAAAAAGGCGTTTATCATTTGCTATCATTACCAAACAGAGTGAACCAACAAGCTTTACCTGAAATTGATATAGTAGATATGCGTGAAGAATTGAGTGAAGGTAATCGGTCAATGTTTTCAAAAGATTTACGTGAAGCCATACAATTAAGATTAGATCGACAGGAACAAGTTGTTTTATTTTTAAATCGACGTGGTTATGCATCGTTTATGTTATGTCGGGATTGTGGATATGTACCGCAATGTCCAAACTGTGATATTTCATTAACGTATCATAAAACGACAGACTTATTAAAATGTCACTATTGTGGTTACCAAGAGACGCCACCGAATCAATGTCCAAATTGTGAGAGTGAACACATTCGACAAGTAGGTACTGGTACTCAGAAAGTTGAAGAACTATTGCAACAAGAATTTGAAGATGCGCGCATAATTAGGATGGATGTAGATACAACCTCAAAGAAAGGTGCACATGAAAAGTTATTGACTGAATTCGAAAAAGGTAACGGTGATATTTTACTAGGTACTCAGATGATTGCGAAAGGATTAGATTATCCAAATATTACTTTAGTTGGTGTGCTGAATGCAGATACAATGTTAAAT
>NZ_JACVZN010000051.1:0-6938 GCF_017151895.1 Staphylococcus sp. EG-SA-15
ATTATTAATAAGGAGTGGACAACATGATTGATGTAAATGAGCTATTGGAAGAAGCTATTAGAGAAACTGAAAATCTAAATGATGGCGAAGTTTTTCTTGTTAAAGATTTATTCAAGGGATATGTGGGGAATAGGATACCCAGAAAGGATCGACTTCTGCTTGGAACGTTATTTTTAAACCATGTTAGCAAAATGAATGGTAATTTAAAGGCTATTGAAAAGACTTCATCTAATCAGCAGAGGTATAAAAAGACAATTGATAAGTTTTAACTATCTTTTGTGAAATTAAAAAAATTATAAATATGTTGAGTAGAAGCAAAAGATTTGGCTTGGAATTTTTACAGCAGTGAATCGATAAAAGGAGCATGCTTGATGGTAGATAATATTATTAAATCAGTAGCAGAGAAATTATCCTCTCTGTCTTATATAGAAGGTATTGTTTTAGGTGGTTCACGTGCAAGGGGCACCCATACAGAGGATTCGGATATAGATATCGGCATCTATTACAATTCAGAATCATTTGACATAAATACTATTAATCAATTCGCTACAAAGCTGGATGATGAGCATAGAAATAACCTTGTTGTACCTCCCGGAGCATGGGGTGATTGGATTAATGGCGGCGGATGGTTAGTCATAAACGGGTATCATGTGGATTTAATTTTACGTGATATTAAACGTGTGGAACAAATAATGAAAGATACAGAGCACGGAATTGTTACTGCCAATTATCAGACTGGGCATCCCCATGGTTATATTAGTGCAATGTATCGAGGAGAATTAGCGATTAGCAAAATACTATATGCTAAGAATGAAAGCTTATGCGAATTAAAAAAACAGGAAGAAACTTATCCCAATGCTTTGCAGAAAAGTTTAGTTAACTTTTTTATGTTTGAAGCAGGGTTCTCTTTAATGTTTGTAAAAGCAAATTCGGGAACAGACGATAAATATTATATTGCGGGTCATGTTTTTCGTATAGTTTCATGTTTAAATCAAGTGTTATTTGCATGTAATAATGCTTATTGTATCAACGAAAAGAAAGCTATAAAACTGCTTGAAACTTTTGAACATAAACCTGAAAAATATACCGAGAAGGTAAATCATATTTTTGAAGTACTCGGTATCTCACTTTTTGAATGCTACGACATGACCGAGAAGCTTTATAATGAAGTGAATGAAATTGTATCGGAGATAAATAACTTTTTAAACGAGGAGAGTTCAGATGAAAGAAAACAAATATGATGATAATATATTTTTTCAAAAATACAGTCAAATGAGTCGCTCGCAGAAAGGACTGGCTGGTGCGGGAGAATGGGAGACTTTGAA
Source organism: Staphylococcus sp. EG-SA-15 (assembly GCF_017151895.1). Taxonomy (NCBI): domain Bacteria; kingdom Bacillati; phylum Bacillota; class Bacilli; order Caryophanales; family Staphylococcaceae; genus Staphylococcus; species Staphylococcus sp. EG-SA-15. The sequence goes on from NZ_JACVZN010000051.1 coordinate 1,326, forward strand.
AAAGATGCTACCTGATTTTAAGGGTAAGCGTGTGCTTGATTTAGGATGCGGCTATGGATGGCACTGTATATATGCGATGGAAAACGGTGCTTCCTCTGTAGTAGGTGTTGATATTTCTCATAAAATGCTCGAAGTAGCAAAAGGAAAAACCCATTTTCCACAGATTGAATATGAATGCTGTGCCATAGAAGATGTGGATTTCCCAGAGGAGAGCTTTGATGTAATACTAAGTTCGCTTGCGTTTCATTATGTAGCAGACTATGAGAATTTAATAAAAAAGATATATAGGATGCTGAAGGCTGGTGGCAATTTAGTTTTTACAGTTGAACATCCTGTTTTTACTGCTCATGGAACACAAGACTGGTATTATAACGAAAAAGGAGAAATACTGCATTTCCCGGTGGACAATTATTATTATGAGGGCAAACGGACAGCTATGTTTTTGGAAGAAAAGGTTACAAAATATCATAGAACACTGACCACATATCTAAATACACTGCTTTCAAATAGTTTTATAATAAATCAGATTGTGGAGCCACAGCCGCCAGAGAACATGATGGATATTCCGGGGATGGCGGATGAAATGCGACGCCCAATGATGCTGATTGTATCGGCAAAAAAGAAGATGTAATAATATAGAAAAAATAAACGAGGAGTATGTAAATGAGATCAGAAAAAGAAATGATGGATTTAGTACTTTCTTTAGCAGAACAGGATGAACGTATTCGAATTGTGACCCTTGAGGGGTCACGCGCAAATATTAATATACCTAAAGATGAATTTCAGGATTATGATATTACATATTTTGTAAGTGATATAGAACCGTTTATATCTAATGATGACTGGCTTAATCAATTTGGGAATATAATAATGATGCAAAAGCCGGAGGATATGGAATTATTCCCACCTGAAGAAAAGGGATTTTCCTATCTTATGCTATTTGATGATTACAATAAAATTGATCTTACCTTATTGCCCTTGGAAGAGTTAGATAATTACCTAAAGGGCGATAAATTAATAAAGGTTCTAATTGATAAAGATTGTAGAATTAAAAGGGACATAGTTCCGACTGATATAGATTATCATGTAAGAAAGCCAAGCGCAAGGGAGTATGATGATTGCTGCAATGAATTTTGGAATGTAACACCTTATGTTATTAAAGGATTGTGCCGTAAGGAAATTTTATTTGCTATTGATCATTTTAATCAGATTGTTCGCCATGAGCTGCTGAGAATGATATCATGGAAGGTCGGCATCGAAACAGGCTTTAAATTAAGTGTAGGCAAGAACTATAAGTTTATTGAAAGGTATATATCCGAGGATTTGTGGGAGAAACTTTTGTCCACCTACCGGATGGATTCCTATGAAAACATATGGGAAGCATTATTTCTATGCCATCAATTGTTCAGGGCGGTATCCGGTGAGGTGGCGGAAAGGCTTCATTATGCCTATCCGGAGTATGATAGGAATATAACAAAATATACCAGGGACATGTATAAAAAATACACTGGTAAAACCGGCTGCCTGGATAGCACATATGCCGCTGATATAGAAGAGAGGCGGGAACAGTGATTACAGAAATGAAAGCAGGGCACCTGAAAGATATCGATAAACCCAGCGAACCATTTGAGGTGATAGGTAAGATTATACCGAGGTATGAAAACGAGAATTGGACCTTTACAGAATTACTCTATGAAGCGCCATATTTAAAAAGCTACCAAGACGAAGAGGATGAAGAGGATGAGGAGGCAGATTGCCTTGAATATATTGACAATACTGATAAGATAATATATCTTTACTACCAAGACGATAAATGCGTCGGAAAAGTTAAACTGCGAAAAAATTGGAACCGGTACGCTTATATAGAAGATATCGCCGTATGTAAGGATTTCAGGGGGCAAGGCATAGGCAGCGCGCTTATCAATATATCTATAGAATGGGCAAAGCATAAAAACTTGCATGGACTAATGCTTGAAACCCAGGACAATAACCTTATAGCTTGTAAATTCTATCATAATTGTGGTTTCAAAATCGGCTCCGTCGATACTATGTTATACGCCAACTTTGAAAACAACTTTGAAAAAGCTGTTTTCTGGTATTTAAGGTTTTAGAATGCAAGGAACAGTGAATTGGAGTTCGTCTTGTTATAATTAGCTTCTTGGGGTATCTTTAAATACTGTAGAAAAGAGGAAGGAAATAATAAATGGCTAAAATGAGAATATCACCGGAATTGAAAAAACTGATCGAAAAATACCGCTGCGTAAAAGATACGGAAGGAATGTCTCCTGCTAAGGTATATAAGCTGGTGGGAGAAAATGAAAACCTATATTTAAAAATGACGGACAGCCGGTATAAAGGGACCACCTATGATGTGGAACGGGAAAAGGACATGATGCTATGGCTGGAAGGAAAGCTGCCTGTTCCAAAGGTCCTGCACTTTGAACGGCATGATGGCTGGAGCAATCTGCTCATGAGTGAGGCCGATGGCGTCCTTTGCTCGGAAGAGTATGAAGATGAACAAAGCCCTGAAAAGATTATCGAGCTGTATGCGGAGTGCATCAGGCTCTTTCACTCCATCGACATATCGGATTGTCCCTATACGAATAGCTTAGACAGCCGCTTAGCCGAATTGGATTACTTACTGAATAACGATCTGGCCGATGTGGATTGCGAAAACTGGGAAGAAGACACTCCATTTAAAGATCCGCGCGAGCTGTATGATTTTTTAAAGACGGAAAAGCCCGAAGAGGAACTTGTCTTTTCCCACGGCGACCTGGGAGACAGCAACATCTTTGTGAAAGATGGCAAAGTAAGTGGCTTTATTGATCTTGGGAGAAGCGGCAGGGCGGACAAGTGGTATGACATTGCCTTCTGCGTCCGGTCGATCAGGGAGGATATCGGGGAAGAACAGTATGTCGAGCTATTTTTTGACTTACTGGGGATCAAGCCTGATTGGGAGAAAATAAAATATTATATTTTACTGGATGAATTGTTTTAGTACCTAGATTTAGATGTCTAAAAAGCTTTAACTACAAGCTTTTTAGACATCTAATCTTTTCTGAAGTACATCCGCAACTGTCCATACTCTGATGTTTTATATCTTTTCTAAAAGTTCGCTAGATAGAGTTCTATATTAGAGATGTAAAGAGTTTTGGTGAAGAGGTTTGTGAGTATGGCTTTTATAACCAGGGTGCAATGAGAAGCACTAACAGCAGCTAGCTTAAGAACGCATAGGATATACTTTTTATGGAAGTCACAGAGGAGGAATAAAATTTGAACAGGATTAACAGAGTAACCTCTATTCTTATTCAGCTGCAATCAAAAAAAATAATTCCTGCCAAAGAAATTGCACAGCGATTTAATATAAGCTTAAGGACAGTTTACAGAGATATCCGGACACTTGAAGAAGCCGGAATACCAATTTGATCTGAGGCCGGAAAAGGATATTTTCTTGTAGAGGGCTTCCTACTTCCGCCGGTAATGTTTACAGCGGCGGAAGTGGGTGCATTGATTACAGCAGGGAAATTTTTAAATTGCCATGGAGATGAATCATTTATAAAGGATTTTGATTCAGCTATGTATAAAATCAAATCTATTTTGAAGCATGGTGAAAAAAACTATGCACAGGAGTTGGAGAACAGTATTAACGTGTACAGCACATCTGGACAGAAAAATACATTGGCGGATAACGTTATTGCAGCAATTCAGACTGCAATCTGCAATAAAAGGGTAATATCAATTCAATATCCTGCATCAGGAGGGCAAGAACCGGAAAGCAGAATGATAGAGCCTATATCACTGGGGTTTTATGAACAGAACTGGTACTTAATCGGTTTTGCAGGCTAAGAAATGAATATAGGAATTTTCGTGTGGATCGGATTAAAAGCATTTGCATAGAAGAAGAGCTCTGTCAAAGCCATGATGGCTCTTTGGAACAAATATTAAAACAAATGCTTTCATATAAAAAACTATATAATGTAATTCTTAGAGCTGAAAAAGGGGAGACATACAATTCTATCAAGAACAGGTATTCTCTCGGCTTCCTTGAAGAAACCGATTTGGGAAGTAAAATGGAAATCGAATTCCAGACAGATTCCTTTGAGATATTGAGCAAGCAGCTGATTGAATATGGATCAGGCATTGAAATAGTCCAACCTGATGAATTAAAATGCATAACCCGTAAACACCTGGCACAAATTACGAATCACTGCCTAAACTTGATTTAGAGAAAGCGATTGGTCTGTTATGTATTTTTTGTAAGGTTTCATATCCCCTGCTGACATACAGCTGTCAGTGTATTATGATATTCTACTATCAAAAAGGAGGATTGAAAAATATGAAACCAAAGATAATTATGCACACACAAATTAGCCTTGATGGCCGCATTAAAGGCTTTGATAATCCGGAAGTTTACTACCAGGTTGCCGGGGGAATTCATTCGGATGCGGTGCTGTTTGGGTCCAATACTGTTTTTACTGCATTTGAAAAATATCCTGCTGAAACAGAGGCTGATTTTGAGAAAATCATAACAAGCCCGGAGGACCCCAGACCAATAGGAGTCATACCTGACAGCAGAGGTATCTTGAGAAGTCTTCATTGCTTAAGAAATCTTGGATATCTGAAGGAAATTGTCATTCTGGTATCAACTGCCACTCCGAAGGAATATTTGAATTATTTGGAGGAAAGGCATTACCCATATATTGTGTCAGGAAATGATCATGTGGACTATGAAAAAGCCTTTCAGATCCTGCATGAGCAATATGGGTGTAAATACATGCGGACAGACAGTGGCGGTGGATTAACCAACAAATTATTAGAAAACGGACTTATTGATGAAATCAGTCTTGTGATATCACCATGTTTTGTAGGTAATAAAGAAAAACAACTATTTGATAACCTTCTGTTATCTGAAAAAGTTAATTTGGAATTGCAGGGAACAGAGAATGCAGAACATGGCTGTCTGTCATTGCGCTATGCTGTGAAAAATAAGGATTAGTGCAGCATACTTTAAAAAGTGTCTGTTGGGACAGTGTCCTAAAGGAAGCATAAGCTCATGGCTAGCGGCGGTGTTAAAGTAACGGCACTCGGCCCCAATATATAGTTGATATGCCCCTAAGCCTTTGAGGGCAAGGCGGTCAACCGCGCCTTTTCCGGTCCGCATACAGTCGTTCAATGAGGGTATCAAGCTCGGCAATGCGGCGGTGCTTCTCGGTGGTTCGTTTCTTCGCCGCCGTTTTCGGCTAATTCTAATTGATCCGAACTGTAAGGATAAGCAATTATCCGGGGCTAGTTAAGTATCTTAGAGAGGAAGATAAAGATAAGTAAACCAATTTTAAAGTTGTACCGAATAAAGCCTTCAAGAGGACAACATGCTTTTGAAGGCTTTATTGCTTACAATTACTTGGATTGTAACGCAAAAGCAGGCACCAAATCAATGAAAAATAGCCTATCCAGGCGACTGTTTCAGAAATATGGGCTTCCGCCAAGGGGATACCAGTGGGGTGCGACATCTTTTTTGCCCACTCAAGGCATGTGGAGTGTGTGGCGTTGTTGCGTAGAAAGTAAGGCTGGAGTCCTTATATCTGGCTGAGCTTAATCTCTGGTAATTTTGAG
>NZ_JACVZN010000052.1:0-6310 GCF_017151895.1 Staphylococcus sp. EG-SA-15
CTGTTAATGGGTTCACTGTGATTGGTGTTGTGATTGTCTTACTTCCTGGTTGTCCTTCTTGTTTCACTCGCTCTTCACCAGGTTGTAACTTCGGATTAAATTCACGTTTTGTTTCAAACGGTATCTCTACTGTTTTTGTTTCTGGTGTACCCGTTTTTGGTCCGTGTTTAATCACATCATCCACTGGCTCTTCGATCACTTTTCCTGTGTCTGGATTCTTAATTCCTGGTTTACCTGGTACTTTTTCCGTTTGATCTGTTGGTAAGTTTGGATCAAAGATACCTTTATGACCTTGCGGTATTTTCTCGCCACCGAACTCTACAATCTTATCTACTGGTTGTTTTGTGATCTCTTCTGTTGGTTGACCCTCACCAACTTTTTCACCTGTTAATGGGTTCACTGTGATTGGTGTTGTGATTGTCTTACTTCCTGGTTGTCCTTCTTGTTTCACTCGCTCTTCACCAGGTTGTAACTTCGGATTAAATTCACGTTTTGTTTCAAACGGTATCTCTACTGTTTTTGTTTCTGGTGTACCCGTTTTTGGTCCGTGTTTAATCACATCATCCACTGGCTCTTCGATCACTTTTCCTGTGTCTGGATTCTTGATTCCTGGTTTACCTGGTACTTTTTCCGTTTGATCTGTTGGTAAGTTTGGATCAAAGATACCTTTATGACCTTGCGGTATTTTCTCGCCACCGAACTCTACAATCTTATCTACTGGTTGTTTTGTGATCTCTTCTGTTGGTTGACCCTCGCCAACTTTTTCACCTGTTAATGGGTTCACTGTGATTGGTGTTGTGATTGTCTTACTTCCTGGTTGTCCCTCTTGTTTCACTCGCTCTTCACCAGGTTGTAACTTCGGATTAAATTCACGTTTTGTTTCAAACGGTATCTCTACTGTTTTTATTTCTGTTTTCTTAACTAGATTAGGCGTTAGTTTAAATGTTGAGTTATTTAAATCCGTTCTCATCCAACCATTTGCATATACACCTTGAGATGTTCCCTGTCTTTGACTAGAAGTAATTAAAAAGTTATATGCTTCAGATTTATCCAATCCCAAATCTGATATATTAGCTTCCCAAACTTTACCAGCATATTCGGCTCTCATTATCCCCGATTTTTCATTGTACGCTAATTTTAAATTATTAAGTAATTGACCATGGAATTTTCCATCTGTTGTATCAATAGAATTATCTGCATATTGGAATGAATTATCCGCTTTACCTCTTGTTGGTATGTTTGTTCCAACCTTTGCTGTAGTTCCATCAGCACCTGTTTTTACAAACGTACCATACCCTTTAAATCCTTGTCCTGCCTGTTTCTCTTCTTTATCCATGGGATCTTTAAAATTATACCCTGTATCAATTTTAAATCCTGCTGAATTTTCCATTCCTTTGGGACCTAATATACCTCCCTTTTGTAAATATTCGTTACCGTCACCTTTACTAAATAAGAACCCCCATCCATCAGCGCCAGTTGTTACCGATTGATGATTATTAGCTACTCTAATGTTAAACTCAAAGTCATTTTTAAAAGAAACTTTATTCTTTAATTGTAATGCTCCTGTCAATTCGTTTTTTCCAATACTTTTATTATTGAAACGAGTGACTTCAGATACCTTTAGATCCTCTGGATTGCTTTGTATATCAACACTTCCGTAACCTTCAAAATGTTCTTTACCTTGAATTGTAATTGGGGTAGATTCAACTACATTTTTAGAATCTCTTGTAATATCAAAAGAGCCTTCATCAACAGAACGAGCTTTTCTAACCTTAGGTGTCTCTGCGTTATGAGTGACTGACGATTTCGGCTGAACTTCAGCAACATCAGCTACTTCTTTTGGTGTATCCTCCTTTTTTGATATATCTTCAGCTTTTACTGATGGTTCATGTTCGATTGTGTCTTTGTTTGAAGTTACTTCAGATTTAGCTTCTACACCCTGTGGTGCAGTGTCTTTGTTTGTTACTTCTTCAATCTTCACTTCTTTTGATTGGACATTATCTTTTAATGTAGTTGGATTCTCAATATTGTTTTCAGCTGCTTCTGCCTCTTGTTGAGTTCCCAAATACATTAGTGAGCCAATTAAAATAGATGCTGTTCCAACTGTAAATTTTCTTATTGAATATTTATTCAATTTATTTGATAGAAAATCTACTCTTTTATTTACCGGTCCTTTCTTATCTCTCATTTGCATACTCCTTTTTCCATATTTTCCACTTTACTTACAGTGAATTTACATGTAATTTTACAAATACAATAGGAGTTGCACAATGGAATATAACACTTATCTTTATAAAATTATTTTATATATTGACACACTTAAAACAATCTACAAATAAAATTATTATTTTTAGTTTTCAATGAATAATTCATTCTTATCTGTTGGAAAAACCCATCAACTCAATAGCATTGAATTTCTAAAATAAAAAATACCTTAACGCATTTAAAAATACATTTAACTGCACCAAGATATTAAAATCTCGAAACATACTTTATGTTTCATTAATATTTATTTCACTCAAAAGATTTTTAATATAATTGTGTTGTTTTACAGAAACAACAATGATTACATTTCTACTATCATGTGGGTCTCTACATTTATTCAAGTAACCCTTTTTTGATAATTCTTTTACGCTTTTAACAATTCTAGATTGGTCTATACCGATATAACTTATAATGTCTCTCATAAAATATTTACCTTCATCATTTTTAAATACATCTAAATATGCTAATACTAAATAATTATCTAATGTAAGACAAAAATATTTTTTTAAATATTTACGCAGCTCATATGTAGTTAATACTCTTTTCATTAATTTAATATTGCTCTTGCTTTTCAAATCATTCATCAAGTCTTCATCCCTTACTTTTAATTGTCACGTCAAATAATATTTGTCTTTAACTAGTAATAACTCCAAATATATTTAGTTTGTGGTGCTAGCTATAAACACAAATGAATCATAACACTATATTTTGATTTTGTTCAATTGTTTTTGTTTTTGGATAATAAATGAATTTGTCATTTGTTATTCCGTGATTTTTAGTTATTTATATTTTATATATATTATATATAAAAATATTTAGGTTAACATGTCTTCAAAAGAGATTGCTTTTATATTACTTTAAATAATATAAAGTATTGGGACATCAGAAAATAGTAGGAGAATGTAAGGTGGACTATCAAACTTTCGAAAAGGTCAATAAATTCATAAATGTAGAAGCGTACATATTTTTTCTCACTCAAGAGTTAAAGCAACAATATAAATTATCATTAAAAGAATTGTTGATATTAGCATATTTTTATTACAAAAATGAACACAGTATTTCACTAAAAGAAATCATTGGTGACATACTTTACAAACAATCTGATGTTGTAAAGAACATTAAGTCACTATCTAAAAAAGGATTTATAAATAAGTCTAGAAACGAAGCAGATGAACGCCGTATTTTTGTTTCAGTTACTCCAATACAACGTAAAAAGATTGCTTGTGTTATTAATGAGTTAGATAAAATAATTAAAGGATTTAATAAGGAAAGAGACTACATAAAATATCAATGGGCTCCAAAATATAGCAAAGAATTTTTTATACTTTTTATGAACATTATGTACTCAAAAGATTTTTTAAAATATCGATTTAATTTAACATTTCTTGATTTATCTATCTTATATGTAATATCATCTCGAAAAAATGAGATACTAAATTTAAAAGATTTGTTTGAAAGTATTAGATTTATGTATCCTCAAATTGTTAGGTCAGTTAATAGATTAAATAATAAAGGTATGCTAATCAAAGAACGATCCCTTGCAGATGAAAGGATTGTGTTAATCAAAATAAATAAAATACAATATAACACTATTAAAAGCATATTCACAGATACTTCCAAGATTCTCAAACCAAGAAAATTTTTCTTTTAAATTTAAACAGATTTACCTCTTGATAAAATAAATAAGCAATCATACTACTTCTCAATTTAGTATAAATAAAAATACATAATTAACTTTCTTTTGTTTTTATATTATTTCAATACCCTACTATATATCACAACACATAAATTAAGCATGACACTCATTCAATTTAGTTCACCATTTCGTGTTCCAATTTTACTGAGTATCATGCTTTTAATGTTATAAACCTAATGCTTTAATAAATCGTGTTAATTCTTCTCGCATACTGTCATCTTTCAATGCATATTCTATGGTAGTTTTAACGAAGCCTAATTTTTCTCCAACGTCATAACGTTCGCCTTCGAAGTCATATGCATACACTTGGTTATCATTATTCATACGTTCAATCGCATCTGTTAACTGAATTTCGTTACCTGCGCCTTCTTTTTGCGTTTTTAAATAATCGAAAATTTCAGGCGTTAATACATAACGTCCCATAATAGCTAGGTTTGATGGTGCCGTACCTTGTGCTGGCTTTTCAACAAACTTTTTCACTTCATACTGACGTCCGTTTTTAGTTAATGGGTCAATAATTCCATAACGATGAGTATCTGCTTCCGGAACTTCTTGGACACCTATAACTGAGTGCCCTGTTTCTTCATAAACGTCAATCAACTGTTTCACTGCTGGCACTTCAGATTCAACAATATCGTCACCTAATAATACCGCAAATGGTTCATTGCCGATAAATTGACGCGCAGAACTAATCGCATGCCCTAAACCTTTTTGTTCTTTCTGCCTTACATAAAAAATATTCGCAAGTTCCGTTGAATACTGAACTTTTTCTAGTAATTCAGATTTACCTTTTTCTTTTAACACCATTTCTAATTCTTTTTGACTATCAAAATGATCTTCAATCGCGCGTTTGTGGCGACCTGTCACTATAATAATATCTTCAATTCCAGCTCTTGCAGCTTCTTCAACGATATATTGTATTGTGGGTTTATCTAAGATAGGAAGCATTTCCTTTGGCATCGCTTTAGTTGCTGGTAAAAATCTAGTCCCTAAACCAGCAGCGGGAATGATTGCCTTTTTTATTTTTTTCAAAGTTAATGTGCTCCTTTTCCTAAGTATTAAATCTATGTATCAACGTCATTTTAACACTAATTAGAACGCCTTCATAGTGTCATTGAGTATGTAATTATTTCATGGGAAATTTGATTTAATATAAAAAAACAGGCTTACTTCATATAATTTATGAAATAAACCTGTCAATTTTAGATTGATTATGCTTTGTGATTCTTTTTATTTCTGCGTAATAATGCTAAACCTAGAATACTAAATAATCCGCCGAACAACATACCTTTGTTTGTTGATTCTTCTCCACCTGTTTCAGGTAATTCCGTTTTCTTAGGTTGTTTTTGTTTAGTTGGTGCCACTGCTTTAACCTTTTCATTGATTTCAATGACAGGTGTTACTACCTTACCTTGTTCCACTGGTTTAGAAGGCTTTTTAGGTTCTTCTTTTGCGGGTGGTACTGGTTTACCAGGTTCAGTTGGTACCTCTGGCGTTGGTGGCGTTGGTACTTCCGGCTCACTCGGTACTTCTGGCGTCGATGGTGTTGGTGTTTCCGGCTCGCTTGGTACTTCTGGTGTCGGTGGCGTTGGTGTTTCCGGCTCACTCGGCACTTCCGGCGTCGGTGGCGTTGGTGGCACGATTGGAGGTGTTGTATCTTCTTCAATCGTTTGTTGACCTTCATTTTGACCGCTTACTTGTGGAAGTGTATCTTCTTCAAAGTCAACGCTGTTGTGTCCACCGAATTGATAATTTGGTTTATCTTTATTTGTATCTTCCTCAATAATTTCAGTGTACTTATTGAATCCGTGAATATGTGGCACACTGTCGAAGTCGATATCAATGATGTTACCGCCATGTTCATACTTAGGTTTGTCTTTTTCTGTATCTTCCTCGAATGACTGATTACCATTATTTTGACCATGAATTTGAGGTACACTGTCGAAATCGATATCTACGATATTACCACCTTGTTCATATTTCGGTTTGTCTTCTTCTGTGTCTTCCTCGAATGACTGGTTACCGCTATTTTGGCCACCTTCATAACCTAATTCACTCTTAATATCAACGTGGCTATTTTCTTCGATTTCTTCAATCACACCATAATTCCCGTGACCATTTTCAGTTCCTAAACCAGAATGAGAAATATGATGATTGTTTTCAGTAATTTCCTCGATTGGTCCTTGTGCTTGACCATGCTCTTCAGGTAATTCATCTACTAGTTCAATCAGATTACTTTCAGTCGTATATTCTTTCGTATCTTCAACTGTTGTATGGTCGCTCACTGCGCCAGTTAGAATACCTTTTGTAGACTCTTCGTCAAATTCAACTAAGTTAGACTCAGTTATT
>NZ_JACVZN010000053.1:0-5638 GCF_017151895.1 Staphylococcus sp. EG-SA-15
CATTTCAATTACACTCCCCTAAGACTGACGTATTAAAATAGACTGCTGGTGATTGTATAATGCTTCAACATGAGCAATATGTTGTGCTGAATCAGCAATTTGTTCAAACGTATCTTTTGATAAATGGATGACCGTGTTCCGTGTTAAGAAATCATTGACCGATAACCCATTGGTAAATCTAGCTGTTCTATTTGTAGGTAATACATGACTTGGACCTGCAACGTAATCTCCTATGACCTCTGGCGAATAATGTCCAATAAACAATGCACCCACATATTTCACTTTTTCAATATATGGTTGAGGATTTACTGTTTGAATCGACGCATGTTCAGGCGCGATTGTATTCATGACATGGCATGCTTCATCAAAATTACTAGCATGGATAAGATAGTGTTGATTAGCGATACTTTTAGAAACAATGTCGTATCTGTCCACATTAGGCAATGCTTTAGCAATACGTGATTCTAAATCTTTAAGGACTTGCGCATCTTCACTAATGACATATGTACGTGCTAATTCATCATGTTCTGCTTGCGCAAATACATCATATACGATGGCATCTAAATCTGCGGTGTCGTCAATAATCAGTGCTATTTCTGTTGGTCCTGCAATTTGATCAATACCTACCTGTCCAAATAAATATTTTTTGGCATATGCAACAAATTGGTTACCTGGACCTACAATCTTATCAACTTTAGGTATCGTTTCTGTTCCATAAGTCAATGCAGCAATACTTTGAGCACCACCAACTTGAAACACTTGATTAACTTGCGTAATATAACATGCAGCTAATACCTCTTGGGATACTCCGTTAGGTTGAGGTGGTGTCACAACAACAATATTTTCTACACCTGCTACTTGTGCTAAAGTCGCTGTCATTAGAACCGTTGATGGATAACTTGCTTTGCCACCAGGCACATAAATACCCACACTTTCTAGTGGATGGTATATTTCATAACACTCCACTGATTCTTCTAACTGTTGATTCGTCTGTTTAATACTTTCTTGATATGCTTTAATTCTTTCATAACTTTGTTGTAATGCTTGTTTTGTTTTTTCATCTAATGTGTCAAATGCTGCTTTAATTTGTTCATGACTAATTTCTAAATGATCTGTTTTCGTATGATCGAATGTTAGATTATACATTTTCAAAGCCTTATCTCCATGAACTTTAACTTCCTGACAAATATCGCGAATAATTGGATACAATGACTCATCTAATGGTGCTTCTAATGAAAATTGATTTAAAAATTGTTGTGCATTAAGCATTGGCAATAGACACCTCCAAAGAGCGAATAAATTGCTCTATTAATTGTGATTTTTTAAAATAAGCTGCTTTATTAGTTATTAATCTTGCATTGATATCACTAATATGTTGCTTTTCAACCAGTCCGTTCGCTTTTAGCGTAGTACCTGTTTGAACGATGTCGACAATTCCGTCTACCATATCTACAACACAGGCCAATTCAACAGAGCCATTCAATTTAATCAATTCGACATCAATACCTTTTGATTTAAAATATGTTTCAGCAGTATGAACATAACTCGTTGCGATTTTACGATAATTGGTCGTTTCAGGTTTCGCTGCAACCGCAAAATGACATGCTCCAAAAGGCATATTCAACAAATTATTAACATTATATTGGCGCTCATCTAATATGTCGCTACCAACAATGCCTATGTCGGCCATTCCTTGTTCCACATAGATTGGCACGTCACTTCCTTTTACTAAAATGCATTCAATATTATCTACACTTAATAATAATTGGCGTTCTCTATTTTTTAATGTTTCTGATAATGTCGTAAATTCAATTGCATCTAAATAGTTAATTAAACTATCCATTAAACGCCCTTTTGCTATGGCGATTCTTAACATTGTGCATACTCCCTTACTTAAGTGTTAATCCTAATCCAAACCCTTCGATGCTTCCTTTGTAATAACCACCTGTTAAAACTCGAGATTCATTTTCAGCAAAATGACATTGAATAAATAAGCCTGTGTAATAGGATCTAGGTGGCTGCGCAGTAATATCTAAATGGATGTCTTTGTAACCTTGTGTATGTAACCAATGTTCCCATATTTTTAATTCAACGAGTGCTGGATGGTCATTTGGAATATAGTGTTCCAATACATTTAATTGTTGTTGCGTATTCTCTTTCAAGATTTGCACGATTGGATGTTCAGTCGACAAATATGTAACTAGTCCCGATAAATTACGTTCCTCAATCATTGATAGTATGTCTGGTGTTTGTAACGATTTATCGAGTAAGGCATCAAGCAATTGATAATGTCCCAATACAACAAAATGCACGTTGTCTCTCAACTGCTGTTGAATAAACTGAATAAATAGCTTTAAGCTCTGTTGTACATTCGCTAATGATGGTGCATAGTTTTCCAAACCCACTTGTACAGCCGCTTCATTATTCCGAATGATTAAACCTGTGTATGCCACTTTTGTTGCTGCAGTTGGATACATTGAGTAATAACGCAATAATTGATCTGTAAAATCATTTCGAAGTGCATAAATTTGATGCTCATGTTGCCAAAAATTTCGCTCACCCATCTGCTGCAAATCCTCATGGTTCAATTGTTTCCAGTCCAACTTTTCAACCACACTAAAATCAACTAACTCATAATCCGCTTTATTAAAATATTTTAAAAATGCTGTTTCCGATTCTTTTAACGCAATTAATTGTTCTGAATTATTCACTCGACCACCCTTTACTTTCAATACTGTATTTAAAATCACTTGGTATTTTCGTTGTTTGCTTTACTTCTCTACTACACTAAAGTGTAATATGATTAATAACTTATCATTTTTAGCAATACATTACAACCTTTTTCAGAAAATTCGGTGTATTGTTTTTAAATTTTTACAAAAGAAAAAGGCAAGACATTTGTGCCTATAAAAATGCTAAACCAAGATTTTTATATTGAAGTTGTACTTCTTGCACATATTGTCCTTGCCTTATTATGTAAAGTTATTTTCTTTCTATCTTTTTATTAAATTTAACTATTCTTCATAATCCCGATTACCTTTAAAGAATTGTCTATCTTGTTTACTATATACATTTTCAGGATTAAAAAACGGTTTGAGTTTATATTTAAATTCAAATAAGTTTAGACCATCAATCGCAACCCTATCTTGGTAAACGTTCGTTGCTGATATATCTGTAAAATTGTTTGGACCGACACCTGCAATAAACTTAAACTCTGCTTCATCTACCAAATAATCATACGCTTGTGTATGTCTATCCTGTGCGCCATGTGGAAATACAAACATATCTGTTTTACCTACAATTGGTTCAACTTCATCTTTCCATCTTTTAGTATCACGTTTAATACCTTCTAAAGATGTTTTTTCAAAATTAATGTGACCATATGAATGACTCGCAAATGACCATCCATCCCGTTTCATTGCGCGAACAACTTCCTCAGCTGCCTTTTTATTCTTTGTATAATCTTTACTCGTTAATTCATTCGTGCGATAACCTAATACGCCCTCATAACCGGTTAAAGCAACAACACCCTTTTCACCATTTAAAGAAAAATCTGGATGCTCTTTTACAAATTTATTTAAAATTGGCACGATATCATTGTCATCAGAATAAGTAGCATGGCCTTTTGAGTCTGTCGTTTCAGATACAACATGTTTATTTTTATCGAGTACTAAACGGTCAGCATAACCATGGTGTCTCATGTAACTATAGTAATTCATATCATCAATTGAGATGATTAGTGGCTTTTTACCTTTCGGCAATTTTATTTTTTTGGCTTTTACATGATGAGATGATAAGTCGTATACATCATGTGGATTAACGATGATGTAATTATTTTTATATAATTCGTTCAATGATTTTTTAAATTCACTTACAGTAATCATCCAATCATTGTTGCCCTTAGCTTGGTGTGTATCTCCTGTAAACGCAACTTTTGGTTCTGTAATTAATGGGTGATAAAACACATGATAAACTTGGCCGTGATATGTTTCCCAATGTTCATCCATTTTCGATTTATGCTTTGCATACTCATTTGGATTAACAGATTTATTTTGAGCTTTCTCATTTTTCTTGGAACAGCTATATAGCAATGCAACTGATAATAACAGAAAAAATAGCAATAAATATTTTTTATGCATTAAACATTCTCCCTATGTTTTATTATGCACAATTATAACATTTTTATTATGTGGCTCATAACTTTTTAAGAAACTGTTGGGATTTTAATTTTATTTTTTAGATAATGTCATAGTATTTTATTTATAAAACACAATATCTCCTTGATTGATAATGTCGTCCATAGCTTTGTCTCGCTTGAATTTAAGCCTTTCTGCTAAATTTATTGAACGTTGGTTACACTTATTTGTCCTGATAACTTTTACTGTTTCTTGATCGATATAATTCACAAAATTTGTGATTGCTGTAATAGCCTCACATGCGTACCCTTGTCCTTCAAAACTTGGATGTAATTTATAAAATAAATTTAGTACTGTTTCTTGCTTTAATTGTCGATATTCATATCCACAAATACCAATAACACTACAATCTATTTTTTTCACCAATACAAAGTAACCAAATTGATATTGTTGCCAATGGTTTTGCCATTTTTCAATCCACCGTTGTGTGTCTAATTTGGAATTATGTAAACCTTTGGGAGTGTATATATTTGCTTGTGGATGACTACAAATATTATAAAGTTCAATTAAATGCGAGGAACTTGGAATCATTAAATTTAATCTTTCAGTATTTATCATTAAATGTCTCCCTCCTATTTCTATTTAAAGACTATTTATATGAATACTAATGCCACGGGTTGAAATATCGACTATTATTTAAAAAGAATAATGTAACTACTAACATCAGAAGTATTAACGTCAAACACAAAACAACATAATCATCTTTTTTTAATTGTTTTTTGACGTACCAGGTTCTCCTTTTATACTGTCCGAATTGTCTTAACTCCATAGCAGTACTAATAGTGTCAATTCTTTCGATACTAGAAAATATTAAAGGTAACACAATGCGTTTGATACCTTTAACACGGCTAGTAAATTTCGCTTTTTTCGAATTATCATATCCTCTTGCTTGTTGCGCTTGTGAAATATTAAAATATGTTTCTTGAATATCTGGAATATACCTTAATGCTAGTGAGACTGCGTAACTGATTTTATAATTCACACCTAGCTGATTTAAACTTGCAGCAAAATGACTCGGATTCGTTGTGAATAAAAATATTAACGCTAAAGGAACTGTACTAATATATTTTAATATTAGATTAAAAAGATAGAATAATTCCTGTGATGTTAGCGTAAATCGACCAATACCATTGACTAACTCTGTACGCTGATTATAAATCTTCACACCATATTCAGGGTCAAATATGTATACGGCAATAATATTTAATATTGTGAAAAACAGAATGAATTTAACAACAAAGCGAACTTGTTTCCATTCAATATGAGCATATTTGAACAATAAAATAGATGAAGCACTAATTAAAATTAAATATCTTGTGTCATAAGTCACCATTGCAGAAATAGAAACAACTAATAAGAATAAAAGTTTAACAGTCGCATTTAATTGATGAATACGACTATTTCCCGGGTGAAAACCTATAGTATTATATTGATTCATTGGC
>NZ_JACVZN010000054.1:0-5402 GCF_017151895.1 Staphylococcus sp. EG-SA-15
TTATTTTGACTTCTGAAGATTTGGATAGTGTCTTTGAAGGCGATTTCACATTGATGATTAGCTATGTGTAATAGTGTAATAACAATTTAGGAGTGAATGATTTGAAGCAATTTCTATATATTGCGTTAGTATGTGGTGTGATAGCAGGTCTTGGTGCTTTCTTACATATACCGCAGTATCCGAGCATGACAATTCCACGTATAGTAGCTATTTTAGGAATTATCAGTGCTATGTTGACTTTTAAAGACAAGCAAATCAGCGCCTCATTAAAGTTTAGCGCATTGTTAATTAATGTGCTGCCATTATGCGGTACCTTTGTAGCTTCAAATTAATTGTCGATAGCGCGTTTGAATATAATACAGTGCATTAACAGAAGAAATATGATTGTGTTAATGACATTGATGAAAATAAAGCACATCAACATAACCTCTCACTTGCATAGTAGTGAGGGGGTTTTTGTTGGTTTATATAAAATGAAGTAATTAATATTTAATGAAAATTAAGACATGATAAAATTCTAACGGCAGTATAGATATTTAAAAATGTGTATCAATGGCGCTATAGAGATAAGCAAGCATAGTGGTATCATATATAAATTTGTAATTTTTATTGCATAGTGTATGCAAGCATGTTTTTTATATACAAAATAGGTAGCTAAATATGTTAAACTGTTTGTAACAATTTTTATCATTAAGACAGATATAATAAATAAAATATAGAAAACTGATTAAAAGGTATACAGTTGCTCGTATGTGTGTCCAACTGTATTTAGAGTCGCACTTGTTGTAAAGCAAAATAGTTCGACTTACTTAGAAGTGAAAACGATAAGGGTCTGGGACGTAAAATAATGTCCTGGGCGCTACAATGTTATAGGAAATGCGATTAAAATCGCAGTGAACAAAGGGTATACAGTTGTTCGCATACGCGTCCAACTGCATAAGAAACACTAAAAGAATGTAATTCATAGTGTTTCTAAAATTTATTCAGGTTAAGGAGTATTAAGATGACAGCAGAAACGAATTATTTTTGGTTGAATTGTGGATATAACCGTTGGAATCATAATGAACCGTTAGTAGGACAAACAGCTTTATTTGAATCAGGCGCACATTTTAACCCATCTCAAGGATTTAGAGCGTTTAAAAAGGCTAAAGTAGGAGATCAAGTCATCTTTTATCAAGTTCAGACGGATACTGGACTACTTGGATGTGGTGAAATTATTAGTGTTGAAACAGGTGCACAAAATAAAATACGTGTACAGTTTCGTTTTAATGAACAATTGAAACCATTAACAGCAGATTATTTAAAGCGTAGTGAAGCTTTGGAATTTCGTATGAGTAATATGAAAGAGACATTGTTCAATCAAATCACTGCAGAAGAGTTTGATTTAATAAGTGGTCTTGGTAAAGGCGAAATTAAGATACCGCGTTATTTCTTTTTAGCTGAAACTGAAGAATTTGAACCTGGAAACCAATATACGATTTATACGCACACGTACAACGGTATTAAACGTAATGGTTATCATTTTTATACTCAGTTAGAAGAAGGCGACAATATTATTTTTTATAATCGAACGAAAAATCAATCTGTCGTTGGAATTGGAGAAGTATCAAAGCATATTCATGAAAAACCACCAATTCCTGGTAGAACAAATAGTACAGTGATTGAAGTGTCTTATGAGAAAGACATTACACCGATTACATTAAGTACATTAAATAAGCATCCTAAATTGAAAAACTTATATTTCCTTCAAGAAAATGCAAAACAGGCTATTGCAAGTATGTCACAAGCACAGTATGATGCAATTATTGAAATGAGCGATAATAATGGATTGAAATCTCCATTTGAAATGGTTCAAAAACCAGATATGCTTGAAAGTGAAAAAGAAGAAGCGTTAAAGCCATTTATTTTACTTGTTGTAGATCGAAAAGAAGAAGGCTTAAAAGCGGCTAATGACTTATTGCAAAAAGCGAATGCAAATCCTGTTATAACAACAGGTCATCCTGATTTTTCAGAAGATATGCTTTATGGCAAGTATTTACCAAATGAAACAGGGGCATTATACTATCGTGAAGGGTTTATTACTCAATTAATGCCTAAAAAGGATAAAAGTTATTTAGTTATTGATAATTTTAATCGTATAGATACAGACATTTTCCAAACGTATATTAATGTGTTAGAAGGCTATGAAGTAACATTACCACGTTATAATAAAGACGGTAATATGATTAAATGGTCACGACAAAAAGATTCTTTCTATTATTTCAATCCTAATTGGCATATTGTAGGTATTACATATGACAGTTTAGAGGAAATTAAGGAGAAATATTCAGAGCAGTTTTTAAAATACACACGTATAGTCAAAGTCAAACATGACTAATGATATATGGTAGTTTTTGAAAAGAAGTAAGGATAGGATTAAAAATTGCATAATTGCATATTTGAATAACCGCATAAAGAAAAATGACGGGTAATCAACCATAAGAGCTAATTAAGAGCTTATGATAGATTACTCGTTTTTATTTTAATAAATAATAAAGACAGTATATGAATATAAATGAATTTATGTTACTGAATTAAAACTTTATATGAGTTTTCCAGTCGTATGTTGAATAAGACGAATGACCAAACGCTAAGTTAATAATAAGAAATAAGATTACACTGTAGATTGAGAAATTTAAAGTAAATAAAAAATACATTATACAATAAATATAAAACTGAAAAATAAATTTTATGGCAATTTCGTGTCGCGAGGACTTATCAAGTGACAACCTTGTTTAAATGTTTTTAAATTAGGAAAAATGACTATAAGTACTATTAAAGGAGCGAATAAATTATGCCAATCGTATATTATGATGGAAACTGTATATATTGTTATAACTATGTCATTTGGTTAATTCAACATGACCTACCAAGAAATTATCAATTTGCCACGTTAAAAGGTGAAGTTGGACAACAATTTTTTAAACAACATCCAGAAGCGGCAAATAAAAATAGTGTGATTTTACAGAAAGGTGATCGTATATATTTTGAATCGCAGGCGATTATTAAACTAATCACAGCACTACCTAATCGAACTAAATTATTGGGCGTAGGTTTATGGCTTGTACCTAAACCAGTCCGTAATTTCGGTTATCGAATGTTTGCTAATAATAGAAATAGAATGTGGAAAACAACATGGCACCAACCAAATGATTATGAAAAATCGTTCTTTTTAGATGATAATGCGAAAGTAAAACTTACTGATTGATAAAACATACTTGCTAATTGATAATGGATATACTAGATGATGAATTAAAATTTAGACATTTAAAAAGCGGAACACCTTACATTTAGATTAGAATAATTATAAAAAAGAGAGTAAAAACACTTTACAGATTAGAATCATTATAATATAATAATTAATATAAACAAGCAAGACGTAGACAATTTTAAGGAGTGTATTAAATATGAGTAATCAACAAGATGTTGTAAAAGAATTGAATCAACAAGTAGCAAACTGGACAGTAGCTTACACAAAGCTACATAATTTCCACTGGTATGTGAAAGGACCTAACTTCTTCTCATTACACGTTAAATTTGAAGAATTATATAATGAAGCAAGCCAATATGTAGACGAATTAGCTGAAAGAATTTTAGCGGTAGGAGGAAACCCTGTAGGTACATTAACTGAATGCTTAGAGCAATCAATTGTTAAAGAAGCTGCGAAAGGTTACTCTGCAGAACAAATGGTTGAAGAATTATCACAAGACTTCACAAATATCTCAAAACAATTAGAAAACGCAATCGAAATTGCTGGTAATGCTGGCGATGATGTATCAGAAGATATGTTTATAGGTATGCAAACATCAGTAGATAAACATAATTGGATGTTTAAATCTTACTTAAGCTAATCTACAGATAAGTAATAATATAAATAAAAGCCAACACATAAATGGGGATACGCCCAGAATGTGTTGGCTTTTTGAGTTTAATCGCATTGTTAAAGAGCAATTAAAGTCAATTTAAATAAGTTACTCTGCGATTTCTAAAGCGATTTCCATCATTTGTGTAAATGAATTTTGACGTTCTTCAGGTGTAGTAGCTTCGTCACGTAAAATATGATCACTTACTGTGAAAATACCAAGTGCTTTTTTACCAGCATGAATCGCATTTAAATATAAACCAGCTGATTCCATTTCGATACCTAAAATACCCATTTTTTTCCAAGCATCATTGAATGTTGGATCGGCATTGTAAAATGTATCAGAAGATAATACGTTACCTACGTGTGTAGTAGCACCGATTTGGTCAGCGACATTTTTAGCTTTAGTTACTAACTCGAAGTCAGCGATAGGCGCGAAATGACCTGGAATATTGTATTGATCTACATAATTTGAATTAGTTGATGCAGCTTGTGCAATAATAACATCGTATAAGTTAACATTTTCTTGTAATGCGCCACAAGAACCGATACGAATGATTGTATCTACATCAAAGAAGTTGTATAACTCATATGAGTAAATACCAATACTTGGAATACCCATACCAGAACCCATTACAGAAACTTCTTTACCTTTATATGTACCAGTGTAACCAAACATGTTACGTACATCGTTAAATTGTTCAACATTTTCTAAAAAATTATCAGCAATATATTTTGCGCGTAGCGGATCGCCAGGCATTAATACTGTTTTAGCAATTTTTACTCCATTTGGTTGAATATGTGGTGTACCTTTTGTCATTTGTTATCTTCTCCTTAATATTCATTAATAATTTTAAGATAACATTTGTTTCCCTTTTTTGCGAATTTTTGTACTATAGAATTAAAGAATTATAAAAATATAATCCTGATTAGCTTGTTGTCAAGTCATCGTTCATAATGAAGATATCACGTTCAATTGTATTGTTTGTTTATGGGAAATGAATTAATGTAATAGTATATGTATGCGGTTACATAAAAAGCGAACATCTAACCTGATATTTAAATGAACCTGACGCTCAATCAACTAATTTACAACCGTATTTTTATAATCAACCATAAAGGAGGAGATAGAAAATGCATAGTGCAAAATTGATTGATCACACTTTATTGAAGCCTGAGTCAACACGTACGCAAATCGATCAAATCATCGATGAAGCGAAAGCATACCATTTTAAATCTGTATGTGTGAATCCAACGCATGTTAAATATGCAGCAGAACGACTAGCTGATTCAGAGGTGTTAGTTTGTACGGTAATAGGATTCCCATTAGGTGCATCGACAACTGCGACGAAAGCATTTGAAACAGAAGATGCGATTCAAAATGGTGCAGATGAAATTGACATGGTCATCAACATCGGCGCATTAAAAGATGGACGTTTTGATGATGTACAACAAGACATTGAAGCAGTGGTTAAAGCTGCGAAAGGTCACACAGTAAAAG
>NZ_JACVZN010000055.1:0-4181 GCF_017151895.1 Staphylococcus sp. EG-SA-15
TTGTAACTGTTTGTGTTAAGCCAGCAGGCTTTTCAAAAATAACTTTGTATTTACCGCTATCTAAATTATCGAAACGATATTTACCATTTTCATCTGTTTTAGTTGTTCCAATTACTTCGCCTTTTTCGTTTTGCAATGTAACTGTCACATCTTTAATACCTTTTTCAGTTGAGTCTTGTTTGCCGTCTTTATTACTGTCGTACCAAACATAATCACCTAAACTGTATTTTGGTGTTTTATAGAAACCACTGTCTAATGTCATATTATCTGCATCTTTAATGACACCTGTTGTTGTTAAACCATTAGAATCTTTATCATCAGCTGTAGTATTTTTAACCGTTGGCGTGTAACCTGCTGGTGTTTCAAATTCTACTGTATAGTTACCATTATCTAAATCTGTAAATTTATATTTACCCGAGGCATCAGTAGTAGTTGTACCAATAACTTTTCCAGTACTATCTTTTAATGTAACCTTAACATCTTTGATACCAGGTTCATTAGCATCTTGGATACCATCTTTATTTGTATCTTCCCATACATAGTCACCAAGATTATATTTAGGTTCTTTATAAAAACCAGTGTCTAAAGACATATCATCTTTACCATTAATTTTAACAGTTACAGAACTACCATTTGAGTCTTTTTCACCATCAGTTGTTCCATTTACTTTTGTTGGAAGATATCCAGCTGGCGTTTCGAATTTAACTGTATAAGTTTCTCCGTCTTTCAAACCACCGAATTCATAATGACCGTTAGCATCTGTTCTTACTGATTTTGTAGTACCGTCTGGGTAAGTTAATGTAACTAAAACGTTTGCCATTGGCTTTTCTTTCGAATCTGTACCTTGGACACCGTCTTTATCAACGTCTTCCCATACATAGTCACCAATTTTGTATAACTTTTCTTCAGGTTTAACAGTACCGTCACCACCGCCAGAGTCATTAGAAGTTACGATGAAGTTTGAATATCCTGCATAATTATAATAACCATATTTATCAGTTGTTCTCATACTAGTACCTTGAGCAATATCTAGTT
Organism: Staphylococcus sp. EG-SA-15; assembly: GCF_017151895.1. Lineage (NCBI taxonomy): Bacteria > Bacillati > Bacillota > Bacilli > Caryophanales > Staphylococcaceae > Staphylococcus > Staphylococcus sp. EG-SA-15. Next base: position 1,036 of record NZ_JACVZN010000055.1, read on the forward strand.
CGCCATCTGATGTAGGTGTATATTTACTAACAACTTTGATAATATAGGCTGAATTAATATCACCAAAATCCAATGTTGCTACATTATTACTAAATGATTTTTTATTATCAAATTGACTTGTTACATCTTCGTATTGACTAAAATCATAGATTCTATTACTTTGAGGCAATTGTTGATTAGGGTTAACTTTATAAACTTTTATTTCTGTATTTTGGTCAATAATGGTACTACCATTTCCTAGTTTAATATTTCCATAATCATCTACTTGACTACCAGCTATATCAACTTTAGTGTTAGTTGCTGTTTTTTTCAAAGGATTAACATAAATTTGTTGTTCAATAGTTTGTTTGTTTTCATCTAACTTTGTAAAGATAGATTGAATGTTTGAATCACCATGAACCATTGGGTCTTGATAATCAACAGAAACGTTTTGGCTAGTTTCTTTACCTGCTGTTGCAAACGTTAAATTCAAACTAGTTTCATTAGGTACTGCTTGCTTATCAATATATGAGTATAAAGTTAAACGTGCTTTTATATCTTCATATTTATCTACATAATCTGTAAATGTATATGTGATTTGCTTAGTCGCTTTATCAAATGTTCCTTTGGCAATAACCTCTCCTGATGGATCAGTAATATCGATAGGATCATTTTTATCTGTTAAATCCGAAGGAATTACATTCTTATCATAATTAATCGTCATTGTATCGCCTTTTTTGACTTTATTGTCAATTGTAAACTCTGTATCATATTCAATATCTTTACCGTCATGCGCTGCTGCCACATTATCTTTACCATCGCCAACTTTGATCGTCTGTTTCGTCACTGTAATTAAATCATTTACATTATTTGACGCAACTGCTGCTGGTTGTGCAACTGCAAAACGCATTTTCGCATTTAATCGTTTTGGTGCAACACTTGTTGGTGCTGTAGCAACTGGTTTAGTTGAATGATTAGTGTTATTTTCACTTCTAACTAATTCTTTTAATTTTTCAGGATCATTTTTAAGATCTTCTTTTGATACATTTACCGTTTGTTTTGGATTAGTTGCATCTGTAACTTGATTGTCTACTTTTGAAGGCGTTGGTTGCGGTTGTGAATTTTCAATATTTGTAGATTCTTGAGGTGTAGTTGGTTTTGTTTGAATTTCACTTGTAGATGGTTTTGTAGTTACATCGTTATTTGTATTATTTGGTGCTTTCTTCTCTTCTAAAATAACAGATGTATCTTCTGTCGCAGTTTTATCAGTTGAAGGTTTAACATTTTCTTTTTCAATGTTTTGAGGCTTAGTTTCAGTTGTAGCTGTAACGTTATTTTGCTGTTTTTGAGTACTTGATGAAGTTGATTCTTTTTTAGCTTCTGGTTGTGAATCAGTATTTGTTTCTTTCTTAATTGGATTTGTTGAATTATTTTCTGTTGTCGAATTATTTTCAGTTTCCGACACTACTTCTTTATTATCACTAGTCGTTGCATCATCTTGTTTTGCATTTTCTGTACTAGTGTTTTCAGCAGCTTTAGCTTCTTGGTTCCCTAGACCAAAAATCAATGTCGTACCTACTAAAATCGATGCAGTTCCTACAGTATACTTTCTAATCGAAAATTTGTTTAAGTGATTTGAAATCATACCCTTTTTTGTTATTGCCTTTTTATTATCCCTGTTAATCATATAAATCTCCTTTAAAATATCAATATTTGCAAAAAATTAATATTTTTACATATGAAAATTTGTATTCCCATCGTAATACATTTTTAGATAAAGCACAATACTTTAAATAAATTTATTTATCTAAGACTGTTATTTTACACTTTGGTTTGAATAAATTAATTCTAGTAATTTTTAATTATTCGTTTGTCTTTTATATCAATTGTTTTAAATGGTTTGATACTGTGTTTAATTGCTTTTCTTATTCGTTTGTACTTTTAATGTAAAGATGAATTAAATTTATGTTGATTTATGTTATATTTTTTAAAAAAATTGCACTATTTAATCTCAAACATAAGATACATTTCATAAATTTTGAAATAAAAAACCAGGCCTCACGGACCTGGTATAAGCTGTATTATTTATTTTGTTTTTTACGACGACCGAATAACAATAATGATCCTAATGCTGCGAATAATCCGCCAAATAACGTTGCGTTATTTGAGCCGCTATTTTCATTACCTGTTTCTGGTAATGCTTTTGCTTTATTGTGATGGTCTTTAGTAGTACTCATTGGTTTAACAGGTGTGTGCTTACCTGCATCTGAGTCTGAATCACTGTCTGAATCTGAGTCGCTATCTGAGTCTGAATCGCTGTCCGAATCTGAGTCACTATCTGAGTCTGAATCGCTGTCTGAATCTGAGTCGCTATCTGAGTCTGAGTCGCTATCTGAATCTGAATCACTGTCTGAGTCTGAGTCGCTGTCCGAATCTGAATCACTGTCTGAGTCCGAATCGCTATCTGAATCTGAGTCACTATCTGAGTCTGAGTCGCTGTCTGAGTCTGAGTCGCTATCTGAGTCTGAATCACTGTCTGAGTCTGAATCACTGTCTGAGTCTGAGTCACTATCTGAATCTGAGTCACTATCTGAGTCTGAGTCGCTGTCTGAATCTGAATCGCTATCTGAGTCTGAATCACTGTCTGAGTCGCTGTCTGAGTCTGAGTCGCTATCTGTGTCTGAGTCGCTGTCTGAATCTGAGTCGCTGTCTGAGTCTGAGTCGCTATCCGAATCTGAGTCGCTATCTGAGTCTGAGTCGCTATCCGAGTCTGAGTCGCTGTCTGAATCCGAATCGCTGTCTGAATCTGAATCACTGTCTGAATCTGAATCGCTATCCGAGTCTGAGTCGCTGTCTGAATCTGAGTCGCTGTCTGAGTCTGAGTCGCTATCTGAATCTGAATCGCTATCTGAATCTGAGTCGCTATCTGATGTATCTTCTTCGAAGTATCCGTTATCAAGTGTGAAATCATCATGATCCGTAATTGTTACGTCAACTTCGCCACCATCTGCATCTTTATCATCTTCAGTTGTATTTGTACCTGTTTGTGTTAAGCCAGCAGGCTTTTCAAAAATAACTTTGTATTTACCGCTATCTAAATTATCGAAACGATATTTACCATTTTCATCTGTTTTAGTTGTTCCAATTACTTCGCCTTTTTCATTTAA
>NZ_JACVZN010000056.1:0-3990 GCF_017151895.1 Staphylococcus sp. EG-SA-15
CTGTTTGTGTTAAGCCAGCAGGCTTTTCAAAAATAACTTTGTATTTACCGCTATCTAAATTATCGAAACGATATTTACCATTTTCATCTGTTTTAGTTGTTCCAATTACTTCGCCTTTTTCATTTAATAAAGTAACTTTAACATCTTTGATACCTTTTTCAGTTGAATCTTGTTTGCCGTCTTTATTACTGTCGTACCAAACATAATCACCTAAACTATATTTTGGTGTTTTATAGAAACCACTGTCTAATGTCATGTTATCTGCATCTTTAATGACACCTGTTGTTGTTAAACCATTAGAATCTTTTTCAGTATCATTTCCAGAAGTTACTGAAGTTGGTGTATAACCTGATGGTGTCTCGAATTCAACTTTATAAGTTCCATTGTTTAAATCAGTGAATTGATATTTACCATTTTCATCTGTTGTAACTGTTTTTAAAACTTTGTCGTTTTCATCTTTTAACGTAACTGTTACACCTGAAATACCCTTTTCATCTTTATCTTGAACACCGTTTTTATTTGTATCTTCCCATACATAGTCACCTAAGTTGTAAGTCGGTTTGTAGAAACCAGAGTCAATAGTATCGTTATCTTTATCTTTAATGACACCTGTTGTTGATGTACCATTTGAATCTATACCTTCATCAGTTCCTGAACCTACTTGTGTTGGTGTGTAACCTGATGGTGTTTCGAATTCAACTTTATAAGTTCCATTTTCTAATCCAGTAAATTGATATTTACCATCTTTATCTGTTTTAGTTGTTTGTAAAACTTCACCGTTTTCATTTTTCAATGTAACTGTTACGCCTGAAATACCTTTTTCAGTTGAATCCTGCTTACCATCTTTATTTGTATCTTCCCATACATAATTACCTAAATTATATTTTGGTGTTTTGTAGAATCCACTATCTAATGTCATGTTATCAGCACCATTAATAACACCTGTTGTTGTTAAACCATTAGAGTCTTTTTCAGTATCATTTCCAGAAGTTACTGTAGTCGGTGTATAGCCTTCTGGTGTAGTAAATTCAACTTTATAATTACCATTATCTAAATCAGTAAATTTATATTTGCCATCAGCGTCTGTTGTTACTGTTTTTAACACGTTACCGTTTTCATCTTTTAATGTTACCGTTACGCCAGATATACCTTTTTCATCTTGGTCTTGGATACCATTTTTATTTGTATCTTCCCAGACATAGTCACCTAAGTTGTATTTAGGTTTGTAAATACCTAAGTCTGCAGATAAGTTATCTTTGCCATTAACTGTAATAACTGAAGATAAGCCGTTTGAATCTAATTCTTCGTTATTACCTTGTTTTGAAGGGGTTACTTCATAACCTTTTGGTAAGTTTGAAAATTCTACACGGTAATCTCCATTAGGTAAGTTTGGAATCAAGTATGACCCATCTTCTTTAGTAACTGCTTCTCCTACTTTTGTATTTGTATTATTATCAAATACAGTTACAGTTACATTGCCAACGCCTTTTTCTCCTAATTCTTGAACACCGTTTTTATTAGTATCTTCCCATACGTAGTTACCAATTTTATATACTTCTTGACCAGCTCCGCCACTTTGGTTATTAGTAAATCCTAAAGCATTGCCAGTAGAAACGGATCTGTTTCCATCAGAAGTCAAAGTTGCCATTTGAACAAGTGTTGGACTTTCACTAGTTGTAAATTCAAATTTTGTATCCACCATAACTACATAAGAATTGTTAATGCTACCAAAATCAACATTTACACTGTCATTAGTTCCGTATGTAATCTTATCTTTAAATTGTTCAGTCACATCTATAAGTTGATTTGTATTAACATCATAACCTTTGTTTAAAACATAGTCTTTTGGTGCTTGATAAATTTTAATTTTAGTTACATTTTTATTTATTTGACCTACATTGTCAGGATAATCCTTATGATAAGCTTCAACTTTTAATTTAGCATTTGTTAAAGTTTTTTCCGATGGATTTACATAAACAGTCTGTATATAGTAACCCGGGTCTTCTGCATTACCTGCATGTGAAACAGTTTCAGTAAATGCTGAACCTATAGAATTATTATCTCTAGAAACATAATCTGGATATTGAATGTTAGCAGTTGTTTTTGTTGTAGTATTACCTATCGTAACATTAAACTCAACATCGTTTTTACTAACAGGAATTGTATCAGCATCCATATAAATTGAATAATTAATTCCCATTTGTACAGAATTAAATCTATCTACATAATCTGTAAATGTATATGTAATTAAATTATTTGCAGTATCATGTTTTGCAGTCGCAATTGTTTCACCATTATTTGGATCTTTAATATCTCCAATATTTTTAATATCTTCCGGATTCAATCCATATACTTGTACTGTATCTGAGTATTTTATTGTGAAATAATCACCTGATTTAACTTTGTCATCAACTTTAATTTGTGATTTTAATGCTAGATAATCTTGTGCTGGTACGATTTTATTGTTTTTATCTGCATCAACGACAGTTAATGTTGTATTTGATGTGATTAAATCATTAACATTTTTAGCCTCTGTTGATGATGGCTGTACTGCTGCTATACGCATTCTTGTATTCAAACGTTTAGGTGCTGTACTTTTTGGCAAAATGATATCTGCATTATTTTCATTATTTGAATTACTATTGTTATCAACAAGAGTTTCATCATTACTCTTGATAGCATCACTTTTAACATTTAATGTAGTTGATTCAGTTTTGGCATCTACCTTTTTGTTTTCCTCATTAGTTGGTTGAACATTTACCACTGATTTATTCTCTTGCAAATCAGGTTGTAACGCTTCTTGATTACTTATAGTTTGTTTAGTGTTTAAATCTTCATTCGTAGATTTTGGTGAAGCTTGCTCATCTGATTTGGCAGTTGAAACTTCAACTTTATTTCCAGTGGTAGATTGTACACTTTCTTTTTCTATTAATTTATTCCCATTTGAAGTCGTTTCATTACCTTGAGATGATACCATTTCTTTTTGATTATCATTTTTAGTATTGTCTTCTTGATTTAGTTGCTGCATATCAACTTTATCACTCGATTGATTATCACTTGCTGAAGTTGTCGCTTCGTTCAATTCTTTATTAGTACTTTCTGCAGCCTTTGCTTCTTGGTTCCCCAGACCAAAAATTAATGTTGTACCTACTAAAATTGATGCTGTTCCCACTGTGTACTTTCTAATCGAAAATTTATTTAATCGATTGGATACCATGCCTTTTCTTGTTATTGCCGTTTTATTTTCTCTGTTTAGCATTAGATTACTCCTAATTCATCAAATTTTTAAATAATACAATTGTTTTAAATACAAAAATGTATATCAATATAGTATTACATTTTTAGATAAAGCACAATACTTTAATTATTTTTCTTTATCGTAAAACGTTATTTAACATTCGTGTTTAAATAAAAATTTTTATGAGTTTTGTAATCTTTATTTAATTATCATAAAAAATAGTATTATTTGCCCTTAAAATTAATATCTTAGCTTTTCTAATTCATAGACAATTACATTTCTGTAACAAATTAAATTGTATCTATTCCTTAAAGATTTTTTGTTTTATATCTGGGAATTTCTAAACAGAAAAAACCAGGCCACATGGACCTGGTTAAGTTAATCATATTATTTATTTTGTTTTTTACGACGACCGAATAACAATAATGATCCTAATGCCGCGAATAATCCACCGAATAATGTGCCATTATTTGAATTATTATTTTCACTACCTGTTTCTGGTAATGCTTTAGCTGTTTTATGCTGATCTTTAACCGTACTCATTGGTTTAGTCGGAGTATGTTTACCTGCATCTGAGTCTGAATCGCTATCTGAGTCTGAATCGCTATCTGAGTCTGAGTCGCTATCTGAGTCGTTGTCTGAGTCCGAATCGCTATCTGAATCTGAGTCGCTGTCTGAATCTGAGTCGCTATCTGAGTCCGAATCGCTATCTGAATCTGAGTCACTGTCTGATTCTGAATCGCTGTCTGAAT